>DAOLDO010000487.1:0-5353 GCA_035327325.1 Chloroflexaceae bacterium
AGGGTTCAAAGGGCGAAGCCCTTGCGCGGGGGGCGTGGGGGGCCGGCGGCGGCCCTCCCTGCGCAGACGGGGTGGCAGGGAACGCCCCTGCTCGCTCCGCTCGCGAGAGCGGAACAAAGCTACGCCGGCGGCGGCCTGTCCGTCTCCTCCAGCGGCACCAGCCGCTCGCGCAGGGCCAGCAGGGCGGCCTGGGTGCGGTCCTGCAGGTGCAGCTTGGAGAGGATGTTGGAGACGTGGGTCTTGACCGTGCGCTCGCCGATGATCAGGTGCTCGGCGATCTCGGCGTTGCTCATGCCGCGGGCGATACAGCCGAGGACCTCGCGCTCGCGCTCGGTGAGCAGGTCGAGGGGCGAGCTGCGGGCGGCGGTCAGCTCGTGCATCAGGCGGGCGGCGACGCTGGGGTGCAGGGTGGCCTCGCCGCGCCGGGCGGCCTTGATCGCGCGCACCAGCTCGTCGGGGCCCACGTCCTTCAGCAGGTACGAGAGGGCGCCCGCCTTGATCGCCGGGAAGATCCGCTCGTCCTCGCTGTAGCTGGTGAGCACGATCACCTGGGTGGTGGGGGAGGCGGCCTTGAGCAGGCGGGTCGCCTCGATGCCGTCCATCTCCGGCATGACCAGGTCCATCAGCACCACGTCGGGGAGCAGCCTGGCGGCCATGGCCACGCCCTCGGCGGCGCCGCCGGCCTCGCCGACCACCTCGATCTCGGGGTAGGTGTCGAGGTAGGCGCTCAGGCCCTTGCGCACGATCGCGTGGTCGTCGATCAGCATAATCCTGACGGTCTCGACGGTCACGGGCTACTCCTCTCTGCGAAAGGCGCTGCAGCCTCGGCGGGCGGACGCCTGAAGACCTCCGAGGTTGGCAGGGTTACGCTGATCGTCGTCCCCTGCCCGGGCGCGCTGGCGATGGCGAAGGTGCCGCCGAGGGCCTCGGCCCGTTCGGCCATGCTGAGCAGGCCGATGGCGCGGGGGCTGCGGGCGGCCTCGGGGTCGAAGCCGCGCCCGGCGTCGCGGACCTCCAGCGCGACGGCGCCGTCGCCGTAGGTGAGGGTGACGGTGGCGGCCCGCACGCCGCTGTGGCGGCCGACGTTGGCGAGGGCCTCCTGGACGATGCGGAAGATCGCCTGCTCGTGGTCGAGGGGCAGGCGGCGCTCGCTTGCCACGCGCAGGTCAACGGCGAGGCCCTGGCGCTCGCCGAGGGCGGCGGCCAGGTCGTGCAGGGCGAGGACGAGGCCGCGCCCGTCGAGGGCGGCGGGGCGTAGGGCGAAGATCAGGCCGCGGGTCTCCTCGAGGGCGCGGCGGACCGACTCCTCGATCTCGGCCAGGCGGGCCGCCGCCAGGTCGGGACGGCTGTCGAGGGTGCGCCGGGCGGCGGCGGCCAGCATGGTCAGGCTGAACAGCTCCTGGCTGACGCTGTCGTGCAGGTCGCGGGCGATGCGGTTGCGCTCCTCGACGGCGGCCAGCTGGGCGGCCTGCTCGGCGAGCTGGGCGTTGCGCTCGGCCAGGAGGCGCAGCGAGCGCAGGCTCTCGGAAAGCTGGTCGGCCATGGCGTTGAACTGGCGCCCGAGCTGGCCCAGCTCGTCGCCCGACGGGTCCTCGATGCGCCGGCTGAGGTCGCCGTCGGCCAGGTCAACACTGGCCTCGGTGAGGCGCGCGATGCGCCTGGCGAAGCCGCGGCCGACCAGCCAGGAGTAGAGCATGCCGAGGCCGCCGCTGACCAGGAGCCAGGGCACGATGAAGCTGACGAGGAAGGGGGTCAGGTTGGCCAGGAAGAGGCCGACCGAGGGGAAGTTGACCAGGCGCAGGTAGATCGCGCCGATCACCTCGCCCTCGGGGCTGAAGATGGGTGCCGTGGCGATGGGCTGGTGGTCGGGGCGGTTCCAGGCCGAGAGCTGCTCGGTCGTGGTCAGGCCGCCGAGGGCGCGCACGATCAGGTCGGCGGCGGGGGCGGGCTCGCTGGCGGCGAGGGCCAGGCCGGCGGGGTAGGCCATGGGGTAGGTGCTGGTGATCACCCGGCCCTGGGTGTCGAGCATGGCGATCAGCAGCTCGTCGCCCCTGCCGTCGTCGGCCTGGGGCTCGCCGCCCGCCTCCCCGAAGCCCTCGCGGGGCGGGCTGGCGAAGCGGGTGAGGATCCTGAGCGCCTGGTCGGGGTCGCCGGCGGGGTCGGCCAGCTCGGCGGCGAGGGTGAGCGAGACCTCGCGGGCCGAGTCGGCGATCGCCCTTGGCAGCAGCGGCGCATTGAGGATGTAGATCACGCCCGCGACGAAGACGGCGATCATCGTCAGGGCCAGCAGCAGCGAGACCGCCAGGAAGGCCCCCGTGAGCTTCCAGCGGATCGTCGCGAAACGTTGGAGCCAGCCGTTGCGCACAGCACCCTCCCTGAACGGGGCCATTATACCGCGCCGCGGGCGGGCCGGCGGCGCGGCGGGCGGCGCGGGCGGTGGGTGGCGCAGGCGCGGGCGGCGGGGCGCCGCGCGGCGGTGGGGGCGCACGCGGGGCAGCGGGGCGATGCGGTAGACGCAGGCGCCCGCGCTGACCAGGGCCGCGGTCAGGCGCGGCACCAGCTCGGGCGGGGCGACGACGGCCAGGGCCCGCGGGCCGGCGGGCGCCGCCTCCAGGCCCAGCCGCGCCACCACGGCCGCAACGATCGGCAGCGGGGCCGCCTCGACCAGGAGGCCGACTGCCGTTTGTTCGCTGTGGGTTGTGGGATCCCTGGTGTCCATGGTGGGGGGCGGGGGGCCTGTGGCGGGCGGCTGCGGCGGATCGTCCTGCGTTGAGTGTAGCGGGCAGGCGGGCGCGGCGCGTCGGCGCGCGGCGTGAGGGCCGCGGCGCGAACATGGGGGGGGCCGGTCGTACTTTAGGCTGAGGGCGGGGTGTGACGCTCGTTGGCAGCGTCGGGTGCTACAGTGGCTGGTGGTGCCCGCGGCGACCAGGAGTCAGACGATCGCGCTCGAACCTGGCTTTGCGGGGGCCGGCGCCCACCGCCACGTCGCGGCCCGCCCCGGGCGCCCGGGGTGGGCCGTCTCCTCCCCGAGAAACTGCTTACACCTCACCCTCATGTTGACAGGCTCGCGCAACGGTGCTATAATGCGAACACTTGTTCGAAACAACATCGAGCGAGCGCACCAGACACACCTACAGCAAGCCTGAGCACAACGGAGAGGTGGAGCGATGACTAACCGCGAGATCGCCGCGGTTCTGTTCAACATTTCCGCGATTCTGCGCGGCCAGCACGGCAACCCGTACCGGGTGCGGGCCTACAGGCGCGCCGCGCGGGCCCTGCTGCGCATGCGCCAGCCCGTGAGCGAGCGGGTCGCCCGGGGCCTACCCCTCGGCATCCCGCGCCTGGGCAAGAGCCTCACCGCCAAGATCACCGCCCTGGCCCGCGACGGCCGGCTCCCCTTCTACGACGAGGTGATCGACACCCTGCCGCCGGACGAGGGGCGCCTCGTGCGGGTCCCCGGCATCGGCCCCGCCATCGCCGCCCGCATCCACCGCGACCTCGGCCCCACCGACCCCGAGAGCCTCAGCCGCGCCGCCGCCGAAGGCCGCCTCACCCGCGTCTGGGGCGTCGGCCCGCGCCGCCAGGCCGCCATCCTCGATGCCCTCGTCCCCGAGATCCCCAGGCCGGGCGACCGGGAGGCCGGGAGGCCGCAAGCCCGACCCCGGCAGCTGGCGCTCTTCTCCTGATAGCCCATCGTACGGGCGACCCAACGTGGTCTCCCTCGCCCTGCCCCTCGCCCCGCCGATGGAGGGTCGGGCCAAGGGGCGGCCATCCAGCCCCCCGCCCCGCCCCATCTCGAAAGGCACACCCCATGCCACCACGCCGCGCCGCGGCGCACCAGCACGAGCTGGACGAGCTCTTCGCGGCCCTCGAGGAGGGCGAAGAGGGCCTGCTCGACGCGACCCTCGACCTGGCCGAGCCGCCGGCCCTCCCGGCCGACGACCTCGACCTGGCCGGCGGCTTCCGCGCGAAGCTGGCCCTCGCGCCTCGCGCCTACCAGGTCGAGGCCCTCGACGCCTGGCTGGCCGCGGCCGGCCGCGGCACCGTGATCCTGCCCACGGGCGCGGGCAAGACCATGCTGGCCATGATGGCGATGGAGCGGCTGCGCCTGCGCACGCTGATCGTCGTGCCGACGATCGAGCTGCTACACCAGTGGCGGGCCGCCGCCGTCGAACGCCTGGGCCTGAGCCCCGAGAAGGTCGGCGTGGTGGGCGACGGTCGCCGCGAGCTGCGCCCCGTTACCGTGATCACCTACGCCTCGGCCAGCATGCCCGACGCGCCGGTCGCCGGCTTCGGCCTGCTCGTCTGCGACGAGGCCCACCACCTGCCCGCCCCCGGCCACCGCGCCATCGCCGAGCGCTGCGGCGCGCCCTACCGCCTCGGCCTCACCGCCACCCCCGAGCGCGGCGACGGCCAGGAGCAGGAGCTGTACCGCCTGATCGGCCCGCCCGTCTACAGGCGCGCCCCCGAGGAGTTGGCCGCCGAGGGCCACCTGGCCCGTTTCAAGCAGAAGCGCATCTTCGTAGACCTCAGCCCCGACGAGGCCCTGCGCTACGGGGCCCTCATGGGCGAGTGGAAGTGGTTCCTCGCCCGCAAGCGCGGCGCCCTCGCCCGCGGCGGCGATTTCTTCGGCGAGCTGATCAGGCGCAGCGGCAGCGACCCCGCCACCCGCAGCGCCCTGCGCGCCCACCACCAGGCTCGCATGATCGCCCTCAACGCCGAGGCCAAGATCGTCGAGACCGCCCGCCTGCTCGCCAGGCACCACGACGAGAAGGTCCTGATCTTCTCGGAGTACAACCTGCTGGTAGACCGGCTCAGCCGCGCCCTGGCCCTGCCCTCCCTCACCTACCGCACCCCCGCCGAGGAGCGCCGCCTGACCCTCGAGCGCTTCCGCGCCGGGGCCTACAGCAAGCTCGCCGCGGGCCGCGTGCTCAACGAGGGCGTGGACGTGCCCGACGCCTCGGTCGCCATCGTCGTCAGCGGCAATAGCACCCCCCGCGAGCACATCCAGCGCCTCGGGCGCGTGATCCGCCCCAAGGCCCGCGAGGCCGTGCTCTACGAGTTGGTCACGCGCTACACCAGCGAGGTCTCGGCCTCGCGCCGGCGGAGGAAGACGCCGCCGGCGAATCTGGCGGAGGAGCCGTTGGCGCACGCCCGGCCGCGGCGCAAGGGCGGGGCCGGCCGCGCCGGCGAAGGGAGCACACGCGATGGCCTTTAAGCCAGCCGACTTCAAGAAGACGACGCGGGGCGCCGGCGAGGGCCGGCAGATCTACCCGCACCAGATCCGCGATGACCGTCACACCGCCGCGATCGGCTTCGCCGTGGCCTACTTCGAGCGCATGGTGGGCCAGCG
>DAOLDO010000488.1:0-5343 GCA_035327325.1 Chloroflexaceae bacterium
CGGGCATCTGGATCGCGGCCCCCGCCGGGTCCACGGCGACCCGGCCGCTGGCGTCGCGCACGTAGAAGCGGCCCACGCGCAGGCTGGTGGCGTCGCGGCCGCCGAACGCGAACTCGCGCGCCCCGCGGGCCCCCGGGCGCCCGCTGATGCGCTCGCTCTGCTCGCTCACGCTGTGCTCGTAGGCCACGCACAGGGTCTCGCTGTACGGGGCGCTGAGCGGCGCGTCGCACTCGATCGTGCCCAGCACCTCGACCGCCTGGCCGAAGGGCGCGGCGCCGCGGCGGGCCCAGGTGTGGCGCGCCGCCACCTCCGCGGCGCTCAGGGTCGGCGTGCGGCGCACCGCCACCAGGTCGCTCTCGGCCTGCCAGGCCACGGCCGCGGCCACCACGGCGAGCAGGATCAGCAGGCCGCCGCCCACGGTGAGGATGATGTCGAGGTTGCTCATGGGTTGGGGGACCTCAATCGGTGGTAAGCGGGTCTCCACCGGGCGCGCGGGCCCGGCGCCGTATAGTCTGCGCTGAGTGTAGCGCGGCGGCATATCCGCGCCGCGACAGCCCGCCCGATGGCGCAAACGAACAGGAGCCGCGATGACGCGCAACCCCCTCGGCAAGGCCGGCTATGTGCTCGCCAACATCGTCGTGATGATCATCCTCCACGGCAACAGCAAGCAGTTCTGGCCCAAGATCCCCTACCTGAGCCTGCGCGACGAGAGCACCGGCGAGCATGTGCGGCTGCTCTTCAATACCCTCGGCGTGACCACCCTGCTCCAGGCCGTCCTCGGCCGCCTGCCGCGCGAGCGCTGGCTGCCCCGCGCCCTGACCGTGGGCGTCATCCCGGCCACGCTGCCGGCCCTGCTCTTCGTCGGCCAGAAGCTGCTGCGCCTCAGGGGCCCCGCCGCCGAGGCGTACAATCTGGCCATGGTGCCGCTGCTGCCCATCGCCGCCGTGGCGGTCGAGGAGGCCCTGTCCACCACGATCGGCGCCCCTCCCGCCGCCGACCACGCCGACTACGCCCATCTGGTGTAGTCGCGTCCCAAGGCGAGAGGCGCCCCACGGGGCGCCTCCCTCACTCCGGTCTGCCGGCCCGGGCCGGCCCCGGGCTAGATCCCCTCGCCGCTCCCGCGCTCCGGCGGCTCGCCCTCGAGGCGCCGCGTGGCGTCGGTGTAGGGGCCACTCGCCATCGGCGAGCCGGTCAGCTCGTGCTGGCTGCGCCGGGGCGTCTGCATCTGCTGCACCATGCCGGCCAGCTTGGTGCGGTTCTGCCAGGCCCACAGCCCGCCGGCCGCGGCCAGGGCCATCAGGGCGCTCTTGCTATTCTTCGGGAAAGCCATCGGCCTCTCCTTTCAGGGGCGGCGGCGCCGCTCCCGCTCAGGCATCGCTACGGCCCCCCATCCTGCAATCCGCATGCCAGCAGCCCCTCAGCGGACCCCCAGCCGGTACACGGTCGTCTGCCTGTAGCCCTCGCCCGGCCGCAGCACCGTGCTCGGGAACTGGGGCTGGTTCGGCGAGTCGGGGAAGTGCTGGGTCTCGAGGCAGAGGGCGCTGTGCCGCCCGTAGCGCCTCCCACCCTTGCCGGTGATGCTCCCGTCGAGGTAGTTGCCCGTGTACAGCTGGACCCCCGGCTGGGTCGTGTAGACCTCCATGGTCCGGCCGCTCTCAGGGTCGCTTAGCCGCGCCGCGAAGGCCAGTTCGCCCGGCCCCTTGTCGAGCACGAAGCAGTGGTCGAAGCCCTGGACCAGCCTGAGCTGCTCGTCGTCCGTTCCCAGGCGCGGCCCCAGCTGCGCGGGCTGCCGGAAGTCGAACGGCGTGCCGGCCACCGGGCGCAGCTCGCCGAGGGGGATGGAGCTGTCGTCAATCGGCAGGAAGCGCGAGGCCGCCAGCTGCAGCTCGTGGCCCAGGATCGTCCCCTCGCCCGCCAGGTTGAAGTAGGCGTGGTTGGTCAGGTTGAGGACCGTCTCGCGGTCGGCCCTGGCCTCGTAGTCAATGCGCAGGTCGTTCGTGTCGGTCAGGGTGTAGCTGACCACCACGCTGAGCTGGCCCGGGTAGCCCTCCTCGCCGTCGGGGCTGCTGTAGGCCAGGGTCAGGCTAGGCCCGTCGGGGGCCTCGAGGGGCTGGGCCTGCCAGTGGACATGGTGGAAGCCGCCAGGGCCGCCATGGAGATGGTTGGGGCCGTTGTTCACCGCCAGGCTGTACGTCGCCCCGCCGAGGCTAAAGCGGCCAGCCTTGATCCGGTTGGCGTAGCGCCCCACCAGGCTGCCGAAGTAGGGGTGCGGCCCGAGGTAGGGCCCCAGATCGTCGAAGCCGAGCACGATGTCGGCTGTGCGTCCGTCGCGCCCGGGCGCCCGCAGGGCCCGCAGGGTGCCCCCGAAGGTCAGGATCTCCGCCTCCACCCCGCCGGCGTTGCGCAGCGTGAAGCTCGCCACCTCGTCGTCTCCGGCCCGCAGCACTGTCTCTGTGATCGGCATCGGCCCACCTTTCTGCTCGTCGCTGCCCCCATGGTACCAGCCTCGCGGCCATTTTGCGCGTCCGATTTGCGACCTCGCCGAACATACCCCGGCGGGGTATTTCATAAGTGAATTCTTGTAAAAAAGTGAATGAACCTTCTCTCACGATAAACGTCCCTCACCCCTGCGCGAAGCGTCATGCGCCTATGATTGCACGCAGAACCTTTCAGAGATAGGCGCAACTTGCCGCGAACGCCGGGTCCCGCCAGCGGGGCCCGAGGGGCGCGGCGCCGAGCGGGACCGCGTGGGCCCGCGCCTGTGCGCCACAGCGGGAGGACATGGCCGATGACGACCGCGACGACCCTCGACACCGAGACCCTGGAGATGGTGCTTGCCACCATTCGTGAGTACGCCGCCAAAGAGCTCAAGCCCGAGTTCCTGCGCGAGCTCGACGAGCGCGACGAGTTCCCCCACAAGGTGCTGCAGGACCTGTACGACTCCGACAAGATCGGCGTCCACCTGATCTTCATCCCCGAGGAGTTCGACGGCCTCGGCGGCGGCGCCTACGACGTCTACCGCGTCTCGGAGGAGATGGCCAGGATTGACCTGGGCATCGCCACCGGCGTGCTGGCCACCTTCCTGGGCACCGACCCGATCGTCGTCGGCGGCACCGAGGAGCAGCGGGCCCATTGGATGGGCCGCATCGCCCGCGAGGGCCTGCTGGTCGCCTACGGCGCCACCGAGCCCCAGGCCGGCTCCGACCTCGGCACCCTCACCACCAGGGCCGTGCCCGTCGAGGAAGACGGCAAGGTCGTCGGCTACAAGCTCTCGGGCCGCAAGCAGTGGATCTCGAACGGCGGCGTCGCCAAGCTCTACACCATCCTGGCCAACGCCCCCGGCGGCCCTTCCTGGTTCGTGATGGAGGCCGGGCAGCCCGGCTTCAGCTACGGCAAGCCCGAGGACAAGCACGGCATCAGGGCCTCCAACACCGCGGCCCTCTTCCTCGACGAGGTCTTCGTCCCCGTCGAGAACCTGGTCGGCGGCGTCGAGGGCAAGGGCCTGGCCCAGGCCCAGGCCGTCTTCGGCTACACCCGCCTGATGGTCGGCTCGTTCGGCCTCGGCGGCGGCTGGGCCGCTCTCGAGCGCGCGATCCGCTACAGCCAGACCCGCGTCCAGGGTGGCGGCCTGCTCTCGACCAAGCAGGCCTACACCCACAAGCTCCTCGTGCCCAACGCGGTGCGCCTCGAGGCCTCGCGGGCCTACATCGAGTGGGTGGCCGAGCGCATTGACGGCGGCGACCCCGAGCAGCAGACCGAGGGCGCCGTGGCCAAGTACTTCGCCACCGAGAGCGGCAACAAGGCCGCCGAGGACGCCATCCAGGCCCACGGCGGCTACGGCTACACCAAGGAGTACATGGTCGAGAAGGTCAAGCGCGACGTGCGCATCACCTGCATCTACGAGGGCACCTCGGAGATCATGGAGTGGACGATCGCCCGCGACCGCTGGCAGGCCCACCTCAAGACCAGGGGCGCCTTCTACAACGACTGGGCCGCCCGCCTCGAGCAGCTGGCCGGCACGGCGCCCGACACCGGCGCCGCCGCCTCGGCCCTGGCCATGCGCGCCCTGGCCGTCATCCTCGAGCGCTGCCGACTCGACCGGCTTACCCGCAACCAGCACATCCTCTTCCGCCTCGGCGAGCTGATCGCCTGGGCCGAGACGGCCGCCATCTTCAGCGAGCGGGCCGCCGCCACGCCCAGCGCCGCCACGCCCCTCAGCGCCGAGACCCTGCGCGTGATGGCCCGCGTCCACGCCCGCGAGGCCGCCATGAAGGTCGCCGCCGACGGGCTGCGCTGGTGCGTCAGCACCGGTCAGACCGACCCGAACCTCGCCGGCAGCCTGGGCCTCCCCGCCGTCTACGCCGCTCAGGCCGGCCAGATCGAGGATATGAACCTGGTCGCCGAGCGGCTGATCGCGGCCTTCCCGGCCGAGTAAGTGGGCTGCGCGACCTCACCCCCGCCGCTGGCGCGGCGCCCCCTCTCCCCCGCCGCAGCGAGGTCTGCGGCGGGAGCGGCAAGGGGGATGGGGGGTGAGGTGCGGCCAAGGAGATAGTTATGGATACTTCCCATCGCGCCGTCGCCATCGTCGGCGTCGGCGCCATCCTGCCGGACGCGCCCAACGCCCGGGCCTACTGGCAGAACATCGTCAACAAGCGCTACAGCATCAGCGAGACCCCCGCCGACCGCTGGAGCGTCGCCGACTACTACGACCCCGACCACAGCGCCCCCGATAAGACCTACTCGACGATCGGCGGCTGGGTGCGGGGCTTTCAGTTCGACTGGCAGCGCTTCCGCATCCCACCCAGGGTCGCGGGCGCGATGGACCAGGGCCAGCAGTGGGCCGTGACCGTCGCCGCCGAGGCCCTGGCCAACTACGGCTACCCCGACCGGACCCTCAACACCGAGAACACAGGCGTCATCCTCGGCACCGCGATGGGCGGCGAGCTGCACTACATCACCAGCCAGCGCATCGTCTTCCCCGAGTATGTGCGCTACCTGCGCGCCACGCCCGCCTTCCAGGCCCTCCCCCCCGAGGCCCAGGCCGCCCTCATCGCCCAGTTCCACGCCGAGATGGACCGCCAGCTGCCCGGGGTGAGCGAGGACTCGATGCCGGGCGAGCTGCCCAACATCGTCGCCGGCCGCGTGGCCAACGTGCTCAACCTGCGCGGGCCGAACTTCATCACCGACGCGGCCTGCGCCTCGACCTTCGCCGCCGTGGACGCGGCGGTCGAGATGCTGAGCGAGGGCCACGTGGACGCGGTGCTCACCGGCGGCGTGGACCGCAACATGGGCATCTCGACCTTCGTGAAGTTCTGCAAGATCGGCGCCCTCTCGGCCACCGGC
>DAOLDO010000489.1:0-5341 GCA_035327325.1 Chloroflexaceae bacterium
TCGAGCTGCGTGGTGGCGGGCAGCACCAGGTCGGCGTAGTCGGCCGTGTCGGTGAGGAACTGCTCGTGGACGACAGTGAACAGGTCGTCGCGCCTGAGCCCCTCGACGATCAGGCCGGCGTTGGGCGACGAGGCGACCGGGTTGGCGCAGTAGACGAAGAGCGACTTGATCGGCGGGTCGCTCACCTCGCCGGTCAGGGCGGCGCCGAGGCGGTTCATGTTGACCACGCGCGGCACGGGCTGCCACCCGCTCACATGGCCCAGGGCCTCGCCGTCCCACAGGGCGTAGCCGCCGGTCGAGTAGCTCAGGCCGCCGCCGCGCACGCCGTACTGGCCGACCACGGCGGGCAGGCAAAGCAGGGCCCTGAAGGTCTGGCCGCCGTTCTGGTGGCGCTGCACCCCGTCGGCCGTCTTGAGCAGGGCGGGCTTCGCCGCGGCGTAGCGGCGCGCCAGGGCGATGATCGTCTCGGCGGGCACGCCGGTGATCGCGGCGGCCCGGGCGGGCGGGTACTCGGCGGCGCGCTCGCGCAGCTCGCGCCAGCCGTGGCTGTTGGCCTCGAGCCAGGGCTCGTCGTGCAGGCCCTCGCTGAAGATCACGTGCATCAGGCCGAGGGCCAGGGCGGCGTCTGTGGCGGGGCGGGGCTGGATGTGCTCGTCGGCCGAGCGGGCGGTGAGCGTGCGCCTGGGGTCAACCACGACGACGTAGGTGCCGCGCTTCTGGGCCTCGCGCAGGAAGGGCATGAAATGGGGGCCGGTGCTGGCCGGGTTGTGGCCCCAGATCAGCACCAGGCTGCTGTGGGTCACGTCGGCGTAGTCGGCGCTGTGGCGCGCGCCGAGGGTGGCGGCCACGGCGGCGTGCGAGCCGGCGCAGCAGATGGCGCGGTCGAGGCCGCTGGCCCCCATGCGGCCCCAGAGCCGCGCGTCCACCACGGCCGTCTGGAGCAGGCCGAGGGTGCCGCTGTAGGAGTAGGGGAGGATCGCCGCGGCGCCGCCCTCGGCGATGATCGCCCGCCAGCGCTCGGCGATCTCGGCGACCGCCTCGTCCCAGCTCACGCGCTCCCAGCGGCCCCCGCCCTTCGGCCCGACCCGGCGCATGGGGTAGAGCAGCCGGTCGGGGCTGTAGACCCGCTCGAGGTAGGGGCGCACCTTGGCGCAGAGCCAGCCGCGGGTGACGGGGTGCCCGGGGTCGGCGTAGAACTTCACGGCGCGCCCGTCCCGCACCTCCGTGATCGTCGCGCAGGTGTCGGGGCAGTCGTGGGGGCAGGCGCCCCGGATCAAGGTCGTCTCGCTCGTCGCAGCCATAGTCGCTCGCGCCGCCTTTCAGGGCTACCCCGGCCTCGCTCAAACCTGTGCGATTGTACCATCCTCGCGCAGGGAGCGTAAAGCCGCGGCCGGCGGCGCCCCATTGTTGCCCCCCGCGCCGCCGCGATTGTCCCTCGACGGGGCGGGGCGGGCGGGGTCCCATCCCCGCCATGGCAGACGCAACAGTTACCTACCCGGCGCCGTCGTGGCGGGCCGACCTGCGGGCCGGCTACCTGGCGATGCTCCCCCTCTGGCTCGGCGCGGCGCCCTTCGGCGTGATCTACGCCGTAAGCGCCCTGGCCGCCGGTCTAACCCCCGCCCAGACCCTGGCCATGTCGTTGCTGGTCTTCGCCGGGGCCGCCCAGTTCACCGCCGTGGGCATGGTCGCCGCCGGCGCCGGCCCCCTGGCGATCACGCTCACCACGCTGATCATCAACGCCCGCCACCTGCTGATGGCGGCCTCGCTCGCGCCCCACCTGCGCGGCGTGGGCCCCTGGCGCCGCCTGCTCCTGGCCGCCGGGCTCACCGACGAGTCGTACGCCGTCGGCGTGGGCCGCTACCTGGAGGGCCGGGGCAGCGCCGCCTTCCAGATCGGCTGCAACCTGAGCCTCTACACCTGCTGGCCCCTCAGCACCGTGGCCGGCATCGCCCTCGGCCAGGCCATCCCCGACCCGGCGGCCTACGGTCTCGACCTGGTTTTCCCCCTGACCTTCATCGGCCTGCTCGTGCCGCTGCTGCGCCAGCCGGCCAACAGGCCCGCCGCCGCCATCGCCGCCGCCCTGACCGTCCTTGGTGCCCTGCTGCTCCCCGGCAGCTGGTACGTACTCCTGGCCGGCGCCGGCGCCAGCGCCCTGGCCGCCCTGGCCCTGCCCCGCCGAGCCGCGGGCGAGGACGACCCGACCCCGGGGGGCGCGCCATGAGCATCTGGCTGGCGATCATCGGCATGGCCGCGGCCACCCTGGCGACCCGCGCGCTCCCCCTGCTGGTGCTGCGCGGCGAGCCGCCCGCCTGGCTCGGCCGCTGGCTCGGGCTCGTGCCCGTGGCCGTCTTCACCGCCCTGGCCCTGCGCCCCCTCGTGGTGAGCGCCGGCCCCGACCCCCAGCTCGTCGCCGGGATACCCCTGCTGGCCGGCCTCGTCGGCGCCGCCGTCGCCTGGCGCACCGGCAGCGTAGTGGCCACCATCGCCGCCGGCATGGCCGCCTTCTGGCTGCTGCGCCTCGCGGGGCTCGGGTAGCGCGGCCCGTGGCAGAGGCCCCCCTCGCCCGGCGAGTGATGGATGAGCCAGCAGGTGCTTCACCACGAAGCGCACGAAGGCCGCGAAGGGCCCGGGCACGGCCCTGCCGCCCGAGCGCGCGAGCCGCACGAGCAGCTCGGATGCTCACGCATGGCGGAGCGTCTCTCGCGCCTGCGTTCCCTTCGTGGTCTTCGTGGTATAACTAGAGTGTGTAGCGGCCGGTTGAGCCCTGTATGAGGAGTGGAGGGTGAGCGAGCTACGCCACGCCTACGCCGACGTTAACGGCATCAGGATGCACTACGTGACCGCAGGCCAGGGCCCCCTGGTCGTGCTGCTACACGGCTTCCCCGAGTTCTGGTACTCCTGGCGCAAGCAGATCCCCGCCCTCGCCGATCACTTCACAGTGGTCGCGCCCGACCTGCGCGGCTACAACGAGACCGACAGGCCCGCCTGGGGCTACGAGCTCGACGTCCTGGTGGCCGATGTGCTGGAGCTGATCGCGGCGCTCGGCCACGAGCGGGCCATGCTTGTCGGCCACGACTGGGGCGGCGCGATCGCCTGGGCCGCGGCGATCGCCCACCCCCACCGCGTCGAGCGGCTGGCCATCCTGAACGCGCCCCACCCCGCCGTCTTCCTCAAGCACCTGCGCGACAACCCGGCCCAGATGCGGCGCAGCTGGTACATGGGCTTCTTCCTGCTGCCGGTGCTGCCCGAGCTGGCCTTCAGGGCCAACGACTACGCCGCCGTCGAGCAGATCTTCCGCGGCACCACGCCCCCCGGCACCTTCGGCGACGAGGAGATCACCGCCTACAAGGACGCCCTCAGCAAGCCGGGCGTTCTGACCGCGGCCCTCAACTACTACCGCGCCGCGGGGCGCCGGGGCGCGCGGGGCCTGTTCGCCGGCCCCGCGCGCCGCTGCGAGGTGCCGACCCTGCTGATCTGGGGCGAGAACGACATCGCCCTCGGCGCCGAGATGCTGGACGACATCCCCGAGTTCGTGCCCGACCTGACCGTGCGCCGCCTCCCCGGCGTGAGCCACTGGGTGCAGCACCAGGCCCCCGCAGAGGTCAATGCCGCCCTGCTCGAGTTCCTCCGCCGGCCGTAGCGGCGCCCCTCAGTACAGCGTCTGGGGGATGCCGTAGGCGCGGGCGATCGCCCGGAGCTCGTCGTCGCTCAGGCCGGGGGCCGGCGCGCCGTGGGCCAGGTTCAGCAGCTCGTAGCGCGCCGCGGCCTCCAGGTACTCGACGCAGTCGCAGGCATGGCCGAGCGAGTCGTCCGAGCGGGCCATGACGCCGTGCTTGGCCCACACGACCAGCCTGTGGCGCCGCAGCTCGGCCGTGGCCGCCGCCGCGAGCTCGGCCGACCCGGGCACCTTGAACGGCACCACCCCAACGCCCTCCGGGAACTGCATGATCGCCTCTGGCTGCCAGCGCAGCAGCCGCCGCGTCAGCTGCGCGGCGTCCTGGTAGGCCGGCACGTGGCTCAGGAAGGTCAGGTGCAGCGGCTGGGCGTGCACGAGAGCCAGGAAGCTGGCCCCCGTGCGCGTCACATAGTCGTGGTGCGCCGCCAGGTGCGTGTTGAACTCGCTGGTCAGCCGGCGGAACAGCCGGCCCGGGGCGGTGAACAGGCGCCCCAGCGCGCCGCCCGGCTCGACCACCAGGCAGCCCAGGTTGCGCAGCGGCGCCCGCCCGAGCTCGCGCAGCCGCCGCCCCGACCCCGTCACCAGGAAGGCCGAGCCCGCCAACTCGGGCACCGGCTGGGGCAACTCGACCAGCTCCTCGACGGGGAACCAGGGGCGCGGGTCAACCGGCCAGCCCAGGTAGAGCGAGAGGTTGCCGGCGGCGCCCTCCGCCGCCTCCATGGCGGCGAGGTGGGCGCCCACCTCGCCGAGCTCGTCGAACAGCTCCTCGAGCGAGGGGCGGGGGTGCGGGCTGGTCATGGCTGTGGCACCTGTCACTCCGCGGGGGCCGGCGCCAGGCCGAAGCTGCGCAGCAGGCCGCCCAGGCTGTAGTCGTAGAAGGGGCCAGGGTCGCCGATCAGGGGCTGGAGCTGCCCGTTCAGCTCGAGGGCCACCATGCCGTGCCCCACGCTCCACGCCTGGAGCATCGCGAGCATCACGGGGGGCGGGGCCGCCTGGCCGTTGTCGCGCCCCCACGCCTCGATGTGGGCGGCGACGGTCGCCGGCGGGCCCTCGGCCGGTGGGCGCAGGCGGCCCTCGGCGAAGGCCAGGCCGAAGAGCTCGCCGAAGGTGTGGAGGGCGGCGCGGGCCTCCGGCGCCGTCACCTCGGCGGGGGCGTGGTAGCCGGGGATGGGCGCGCCGAAGATCAGCTCGAACTCGGCCGGCGTCGCCAGGGCCCAGGCCCTGTAGGCCCGCATCACGGCGAAGAGCCGGTCGTCAAGCCGCTCGGCGGGGCCGGGGTCGGCCCCGCGCAGGGCGGCGGCCAGAGCCCTGTAGGCGTCAATGATCAGGGCGGTGATCAGGGCGTCGCGGTTGGCGTAGTAGTAGTAGATCGCCGCCGAGCTGAGCCCCAGGTCGCTCGCAACGGCCCGCAGCGACAGGGCGGCCGCGCCGTCGCGGGCCATGTGGGCCCGGGCCATCGCCTTGATCTCCTCGCGGATCGCGGCCTGCTGGCGCTCTTTGCGTGCCTGCTTCATCCCCCGCCGCCCTCGTCGTCGGCCGAACTGCCGGCTATTCTAGCACGCCTTGTCCGCATCGCCCGCGGCGCCCCCCTAGTGCAAACCCAGACGACTTATTCGGGCATGGTCGAAATGTCTGAGGCTTCAGGACGCCATACCCTATGCCCTA
>DAOLDO010000490.1:0-5332 GCA_035327325.1 Chloroflexaceae bacterium
CGCCTGCGCCGCGGCCACTGGCGCCGCGGCCTCTGGCTGGCCCACCTCCAGAGCTTCCCCCTCACCACGGTCTTCCTGCTCGTCGCCGCCGCCGCCAGCGCCGGCGCCGCCCTCGCCCCCTCCGTCGTGCCCGTCCTCTACGCCTGCACGCTGGTGGTCGCCCTCGCCCTGGCGCTGCTCGGCGTCCTTACGTCGCCGTACACGCGGTAGGGACGCAGCTGCTGCGCCTCTACCGCGGGGGTGCTCGTATGTCAGTCCTCCCCCTCCACGACCTGCTGGCCCTGCGCGAGGGCTGGCGCGCCCGCGGCCTGCGCGTAGTGCTCACCAACGGGGTCTTCGACCTCGTCCACGCCGGCCACGTCGGCTACCTGGCCCGGGCCAGGGCCCTGGGCGACCTGCTGGTGGTCGCCCTGAACTCCGACGCCTCGACCCGGACGATCAAGGGGCCCCTGCGCCCGATCGTGCCCGAGGGCGATCGCGCCGCCGTCCTGGCCGCCCTGCGCTCCGTTGACTATGTGACTGGCTTCGACGAGCCGACGGCCGAGGCCGTGGTCGAGGCGCTACGCCCCGAGGTCTACGTGAAGGGCGGCGATTATGCCGGCGCCGCCGATGGCGCGCCCGACCTTGCCCGCCTGCCCGAGGGCCGCATCGTCGCCGCCTACGGGGGCCGGGTGGCCCTGCTGCCCTACGCCGAGGGCCGCTCGACCAGCGCCCTGATCGCGCGCATCGTGGAGCGCTACGGGAGCCGAGAGGTGTGAGGCGCTCGCTGTGTGAGGTGTGGTTCCGCCACGAGCGCGGCCGCGCCGGTTTCACACCTCACACCTCACACCTCAGAAGAATACCTTGGCGATCTTCCAGACGCCCTGGCTCCAGGGCACGCGGTGCGAGACGCCGGTGGCGTTCTGGAAGTCGGCCAGGTGCTCGACGTACCAGCGGTAGTTGCGCACCAGGGCGTCCTTGTTCGAGTACTTCGGCCTGAAGCCGAGGGCCCGCTCGGCCTTCTCGACCGAGACGAACGAGTCCTCGGTGACGGTGCCGTAGGCCCACTTGTAGACCGGCGACAGTTTCAGCTTCTCCATCAGCACGAGGGCCGCCGTGGCGGGCGCCGCCGGGAAGCTGATGATCTTCTTGCCGAAGCCCGCCGCGTCGAGCACGGCCTGGAAGTCCTCCTTGATCGTGGTGAACTCCTTCGCGCCGATGTTGAAGGTGTCGTTGACCCTGGCCTCGTCGAGGGTCATGCAGAGGTAGATCGCCTCGCAGAGGTCCTCGACGTCGAGCAGCTGGTAGCGGTTCTTGCCGCTGCCGGGCAGGGGGAAGTTCTTGCCGTCCTTGGCCCAGTCGTAGAGCATGGCGAAGATGCCGAGGCGCTCGGGGCCAATGAAGGACTTGGGCCTGATGATCGGCACGCACATCCCCCTGGCCCTGTAGCTGAGGCAGACCTCCTCGGCCTTGACCTTGGCCTCGCCGTAGGGGCCGACGCCGTCCATCGGGTCGCTCTCGAGCAGGGGGTGGTGGTCGGGGATGCCGTAGACCGCGGTGGTCGAGATGTGGACGAAGCGCTCGACCCCGCGCTCGTGGGCGGCCTGGATGACGTTGCGGGTGCCGTCAATGTCGGTCGAGAAGATGTCGGCCGGCTTGTAGAGGGGGAGGGCCGCGGCGGTGTGGACGACCTGTGCGACGCCCTCCATGGCCCGCTCGACGGCGGCCCGGTCACGGATATCGCCGGTGTGGACGTCAATCTGGGCGCGCTCGGGGTAGTCGAAGGGGGCGATGTCGAGGGAGCGCACCTTGTAGCCCCGCTCAAGCAGGTAGCGCACAAGGTTGATGCCCAGGAAGCCTGCGCCCCCGGTGATCAGGACGGTCTTGCTCATGGTTGAAACCTACTCGCTCTGTTGCAGCAGGGCTCTGATCAGCCCGCCGCGGCCAATTATACCCAACAATCGTCCGTCGTCGTCCACCACGGCCAGGCGCTCGGCGCCGAGCTCGAGCAGGCGGGAGGCCACGGCGATCACGTACTCCTCGGGGCCGACGCCGGGCGGGCTGGGGCCGAGCACGCCCTCGAGGCCGCGGTCGGCCCCAGGCAGGGCCGCGGGCGAGGGCGGCTGGGGCCCCTGGAGGGCGGCCAGGAAGGCGGCCCGCTCGTCGCCGGCGAGCCCGCCCAGGGCCGAGGCCCCGTCGAGGGCGCCGGCGAGACGGCCGGCGGCGTCCACCACCAGGAGGCTGCGGTCGGGGGCGGCGAGCAGCTGGGCCAGGGCGACGGCGAGCCGGGCGCCGGCGGGGATCTGGTGGGTCACCGCCTGCATGACCAGGCGCACGGGGGTGGGGGTCTCGGCGTCGCGCACGGGGCCCGCCGCGGGCGGGGCGGCGGCCTGGGCCACGGCCTCGCGCAGGGCGTGCTCGTGGCCGAAGAGCCCGGCCAGGCGGCCGTCGTGGTCAACGACGGGGATCTGGGCGTAGCCCCACTCGACCATGGTGACGAGGGCCTGGGGGATCGAGGTGGCGAGGCCGAGGCTGCGCGGCTCGGGGCTCATGATCTCGTGGGCGGCCCGGCCGGCGAGGGGCGCGAGGGCCACCGCGCCCTCCTCGGGGGTGAGGTGGCGCATGAGGCGGGGGGGGATGCGCAGGCCGGCGCGGTAGAGCAGGTCCTGCTCGGCGATCAGGCCGACGAGGCGGCCGGCCTCGTCGGCGACGGGCAGGACGGCGAGGCCCTCGGCGACGAGCAGGGCCAGGGCCTCGGCGAGGGGCGCGCCCGCGGCCACGACGGGGGCGGGGCGGCGCATCAGCTCGCCGACGCTGCGGTCGGCGGCGAAAGGCCCGCCGGAGCGCAGGGTGGCCTTGTAGACGGGGACCGTCTCGAGGGTGACGAGGGCCTCGCCGATCAGGTCGTCGAGCAGGGGGAGCAGGCGGCCGACCCGCTCGGCCCGGTCCACCCACTCGACCACCACGGGCTGGTGGCGGTCGCCCCGCTCGGGGGCGGCGAGGGCGCGGTGCCCGGGCCCGAAGCCGGCGAGGCCCTGGAGGGCCGTGGCGCCCGTGGCCCCGGCGCGGCGGAGCCGGTCGAGCAGGGCCAGGTAGCGCGGGCGGCCCTCCCACTGGTCGTCCTGGCTCAGGTAGAAGCGCACGCGCTGGACGGTCTCGGCTGGCGCCATGGGTTCCTCCTGGCGCGATTATAGCACGGTGACGATCCCGTCACCGAACGGGGTCTTGACATAGGCTGGCGCGGCGTGGTACAACTTGAGCCAATCCGCACGAAGAATCAACCCTAGCTCAGCGACAGGCACGGCCATGGCCAAACCGCTCACCCTGATCGGCATCTCGGGCTCTCGCGTTGGCCAGGCGACGGTGGTCGAGGGGCGCAGCAGCGTGATCGGCTCGGCGGGCGGCTGCGACCTGATGATGCACGACCGGCTGATCCTGCCGCGCCACGCCGAGCTGCGGGTGGCCCTGGACCGCTGGTTCATCAGGCCCCTCGACCCGCGGGCCACGGTCTTCGTCAACGGCGAGCCGGTGACGGCGCAGCAGCGCATCGAGGCCGGCGACCTGGTGACAGTGGGGACGGCCACCTTCAAGGCGGCCATCGGCACCTCGCAAGAGCGGCAGGTGGGCGGCACAGCCCGCTGGTAACCCTGCAGGCTCCATAAAGGCGCCGCCCGGGTATTCCCGGGCGGCGCTCCGTGTGCCCGCTTTGTGAGGGTCTACCCCGCCGCCCAGGCGTGGAAGTCGGCGGTGATGCCGCGGGTGAAGCCGCCGATCATCTGGGCCATCTTGAACTCCATGGTGCGCTCGCCGAGGGCCTGCAGAAAGCTCGTCGGCATAAGGGCGAGCACGCCGGGCACCGGGATGGACATATCGATCTCGACGGTGTACTCGACGGCGGTGGCGTCGCCTCGGGGAGCGAAGAGCGCCTCGGCCGCGAGGGTCCCCTTGAAGACGATGCCGGAGAGGCGATGGGGGGGGCCGTCGTCGGCGGGCACGAGGCTGATGGCGACCCCGGGCTCGTGGTGGGCCCGCAGGTCGAAGATCGCGGCCATGCTGTGGCCGTGGCCATCGGTGGCGCCCACGATCAGGCGGTAGCGGTCGGGGCCGTAGGGGTAGCAGTCGAGGGCGTCGGGCAGGAGCCGGAACACGGCGGGCACGTCGCAGAAGTAATCGTAGGCCAGCGCGAGGGGCGCGGCGAAGCGGAAGGTGTGGGTGGCCTGGCCGCCAAGGTCAATGTAGCGCCCACGCACCTGGAGGGCGGGCGTCCGCAGTTGCCGCGCTGACATAGCAGGCCCCATTTCATATATGCAAATACTCGCCACCCGGATTATAACACCCGCCGCTCCTGGATGCAACATAAGCCGGCGATGCGTTGACTTTTTGACTCACGCGACATACAATAGAGATAGCCGAGGCACAAACAAGGAGCCAGCCATGAGCAATCGCCCCACCGGACCGGGCACGGGCATCTTCACCCTCTTCTTCCGCGAGGCGGGTCTGTTCTGGGAGCAGGCGTGGAAGTGGTCGGAGGAGCAGGCGAGGGAGGACCGGCTGCTGGCCGCCGAGGATGACAAGCGCCGCCTGACCGATGCCCAGTACCGCAAGACCGACGCCGAGGCCAGGCTGCTCGAACAGATCCGCCTGGCCAAGGAGGCCGGGCTCGACGTGGACGAGATCCTGCGCCGGGTGCGCGAAGATCTGCGCTAGCAGGCGCCAATGATGCGAGACCGGGTGAGCCAGGCTCACCCGGTCTTTTTGTCTCCCCTCGCGGCGGCTTACTCGAGGTAGTCGCGCAGGTGCTGGCCGACGTCGGGGCTACGCAGGCGGCGCAGGGCCTCGGCCTCGATCTGGCGGGCGCGCTCGCGGGTCATGCCGAGGGCGCGGCCGACCTCCTCGAGGGTGCGGCGGCGACCGTCCACCAGGCCGTAGCGCAGGTCAATGATCCGCCGCTCGCGCTCGCTGAGGTGGTCGAGGGCGGCCGACAGGTCGCGGCGCAGCAGCTGGGACGAGGCGAACTCCGTGGGCGAGGGCAACTCGTCGTCGGGGAGGAAATCGCCCAGGGTGTGCTCGCCCTCGTCGCCAACGGGCGTCTCGAGGGAGACGGGGCGGCGGGCGGCCTCGAGCACGCGCTGGATGCGCTCGAGGGGCTGGCCGAGGGCCATGGCGATCTCCTCGGCGGTGGGCTGGCGCTCGAGGGACTGGGCCAGGCGCTCGGAGGTGCGCTTGACCTGGCCGACCGACTCGCTCATATGCACGGGCAGCCTGATCGTGCGGCCCTGCTCGGCGATGGCCCTGGTGACGGCCTGGCGGATCCACCAGGTGGCGTAGGTGCTGAAGCGGTTGCCCTTGGTGT
>DAOLDO010000491.1:0-5313 GCA_035327325.1 Chloroflexaceae bacterium
CACGGTCACACTCTGCCCGTAGTAGTCCTCGGCGTCGTCGTCAATCTCGCTCACGTCGGGGTTGGCCTCGACGTCGCCCTCGGCGGCGGCCTCGGGATCGGCGGTCGCCTGGGTGACGGCGCCGGGCGCGTTCGGGTCCTGGCTGCCACCTGTCGCGGCGCAGGCCGCCAGGGCCAGGGCCAGGGCCAGGGTCATCGCGATCGCTCGCAGCGTGTTCATATCTATCCTCCTCGTTGTCCGTTGACACGGGCGCGCCGGGCGCGCCAGGGGCGTTGCCGCCCGCAGGGAGGATATGCAAAGCTTGTGCCAGGGCCGATCTGGCGCGCCGGGATGCGCTACGCCGCCACAACCACCACGACCTCGTGGTCGGACCCGTCGTCGCGCAGGGGGATGCGCCCGTCGGGCAGCGCAGCGCCGTCCAGGGTCGCGCACGGGGCCTCGCCGCGCTCGACCGTGATCCGGTAGCTCGCACCGCCGTACCTGTAGGACGCCTCGAAGCCGGGCCAGTCGGGCGGCAGCGCCGGCGCGACCAGCAGCGTGTCGCCCTCGCGGCGCAGGCCGAGCAGCCGCTCGACGCCAAGCCTGTAGAGCCAGCCCGCCGAGCCGGTGTACCAGGTCCAGCCCCCGCGCCCCTCGTGACCCGCCGCCGTGTAGACGTCGGCGGCGACCACGTACGGCTCGACCCTGTAGCGCTCCGGCGTCTCGGCGGCGTGGCGCACCGGGCTGATCAGCCGCAGCAACTCCGCGGCTCGCGCCCCGTCGCCGAGCTGCGCCCAGGCCCAGATCGCCCAGATCGCGGCGTGAGTGTACTGGCCGCCGTTCTCGCGCACGCCGGGCACGTAGCCCTTGATATAGCCGGGGTTGTGCTCGGTCCGGTCGAAGGCCGGCGTGAACAGGCGGATCAGCCCCAGCTCGCGGTCCACCAGGTGCGCCTCCACCGCCGCCATGGCCCGCCGCGCCCGCTCCGGGTCGCCCGCGCCCGCGATGACCGCCCACGACTGGGTGAGCGAGTCGATCCGGCACTCTTCGGCCGCGCTCGTCCCCAGGGGCGTGCCGTCGTCGTAGAAGGCCCGCAGGTACCAGGCGCCGTCCCAGGCGTGCCGCTCGACCGCGTCGAGCAGCCGGTCGGCCTCGGCCCTGTAGCGCGCCGCCCGCTCGCCGTCGCCCCGCCCCTCGGCCAGGTCGGCGAAGGGCCCGAGCAGCGCGATCAGGAACCAGGCGACCCAGACGCTCTCGCCCCGCCCGCCGTCGCCGACGAGGTTCATGCCGTCGTTCCAGTCGCCCGCGCCCATCAGCGGCAGGCCGTGGGGGCCCATGCGCCCCAGCCCGTAGTCGATCGCCCGCGCGCAGTGCTCGTAGAGCGTGCCCGTCTGCTCAGAGACGACCGGCAGGTCGTAGTACTCGGCCTCGCCCTCCGCCAGGGGCCGCCCCTCGAGGAAGGGCGCCGTCGCGTCCAGCAGCGCCGCGTCGCCCGTCACCTCGACGTGGTGCATGGCGACGTAGGGCAGCCAGAGGTAGTCGTCCGAGAAGGCGGTGCGTACCCCGCGCCCCGTGGGCGGGTGCCACCAGTGCTGCACGTCGCCCTCGACGAACTGCCGCCCGGCGGCGCGCAGGATCTGGGCCCGCGCCACCTCTGGCGCGGCGTGGGCCAGGGCCATCACGTCCTGCAGCTGGTCGCGGAAGCCGTAGGCCCCGCCCGACTGGTAGAAGGCCGAGCGCCCCCAGACCCGGCAAGCCAGGGTCTGGTAGAGCAGCCAGCCGTTGAGCAGGGCGTCGAGGGCGGGGTCGGGCGTGCGCACCTGCGCCGCGCCCAGCAGCTCGCGCCAGCGCGTCGCGGCCTGCTCCTGCGCGACCTCCGCCGCCTCAGGGACGGCGTAGCGCTCCACCAGCCGACGTGCCTCGTCGGCGTCGGCGCCCTGGCCAAGCAGAAAGACCAGCTCGCGCTCCTCGCCGGGCGCCAGCTCGACCAGGCATTGCAGGGCGCCGCAGGGGTCGTACCCCGCGCCGACGCGTCCAGCCAGCCGGCGCGCCGCCATCGCCGCCGGCCGCTCCAGCTCGCCGTTGCGCCCGATGAACTCCGTCCGGTCGCCCGTGTGGCTCTGCGGGCGCTCGCTCGCCGCCAGCAGGGCCACACGGCCCGCGAACTCGACGTTGTAGGGGTTGGTGGCCAGCAGCGCGCCGCTCGCCTCGTCGTAGGCGGTGACGATGTAGGGCGCCATCTGGGCCCGGAAGGTGCCGAGCACCCACTCGGCGTAGATCGTCGCGGTCAGCCGCGCCGGCTCGTCCCCTCCGTTGCGCAGGCGCAGCCGGAAGAGCTTGACCGGGTCGTCCAGCGGCACGGCCAGGGTCAGCTCGCTCGCGATCGGGCCGTGGCGGCGCTCGAACACGCTGTAGCCAAAGCCGTGGCGCACGCGCAGGTGCCCCTGGTTGGCGTAGCGGCGCAGCGGCGACCAGAACGCGCCGCTCGCCTCGTCGCGCAGGAAGAGGGCCTCGCCGAGCGAGTCGCGCACCGGGTCGTTCGACCAGGGCGTCAGGCGGTTCTCGCGGCTGTTGGCCGCCCAGGTGTAGCCGCCCCCCGCCTCGGTGACGACGAAGCCAAAGCCCTCGTTGGCCACGACGTTGCTCCAGGGCGCGGGCGTGGCCTCGCCCGGCGCCAGGTCAATCACGTACTCGCGGCCGTCCGGGGTGAAGCCGCCGTGGGGCGAGCGCAGGGCCAGCTCCAGCGGGGGCGGCGGCGCGTCCACGTGCGCGGGCGGCGGGAGGGCCGCCGGGGGATGCGGCGCCTCAGGCTCGCGGCTGCGCAGGTGCTGGGCCAGGCCGCCCCGGCGCGCCGAGAGGATGGCACGGGCCACGGTCTCGAGCAGCACCCGGTCCTCCGCCGGCACCAGATCGCCGCGCAGCACGAAGATGCCGCCCCGCTGGTTGAGCAGGGCGCCGCCGCGGCTGCCGCGCACCAGGGCCAGGATCTGCTCCTGGCGCCCCTGGGCGTAGCCGCCCGCGTCCTCGTTGAGGATCACCAGGTCAACCAGCAGCTGCTTGAGCCGCCAGTACTCGTGGGCGCGCAGCAGCTCGGCCACCAGGCCCAGGTCATCGCCGACACCGACCCGCACAAGCACGACGGGAAAGTCGCCGGAGATGCCGTAGGCCCAGAGGCCCGGCTGCCCCTTTGTGTTGGCGGCGATCGTCTCGGGCCTGGCGCGGCGCCGGCCGTCCAGGTAGAGGGCGGCGCTGGCGAGGCGCTGGAAGCGGTGGGCCTGGGCGGCGTCCACGCCGAGGTCGCGCAGCTCCACCTGGCTCTGCGTCCAGGCCAGCTCGAAGGCCCGCGCCACCGCCGCCGGGTCGCGCAGCCGGTCGGCCAGGGCCAGGGCGCCCTCGCGCGTCTCGGCCACCCCGGTGACGAAGGTCACCTGGGCGCTGGCCCCCGGGGCGATGCGTACGCGCCGCCGCAGGCTCAGGGCCGGGTCGAGCACGGCGCCCGTGTGCCCGCCGAGGGGCCCGTGGAGGGCCTGGGGGTCGGCGACGCTGCGCCCGCGCCCGACAAAGGCCGCCCGGTCGCTCTCGTGCTGGGTCGCGCCGAGGGGGTGGCCGCGCACGCTCAGGCTGTGGACAGCCCATGGGCGCGCGGCGTCGGGGGCGCGGGGCCGCCGCGAGGCCAGCAGGGCGTCGTGCTCGGGGGCGAACTCGGTCTCGACGAACAGGTTGGCGAAGGCGGGGTGGGCCTCGTCGGCCGCCGGCGGCGCCAGCACCACCTCGCTGTAGCTGGTCAGCTCCAGCTCGCGGGGCGCCCCGGTGCGGTTGGTGAGCGTCACCCGCCGCAGCTCGGCCTGCTCCTCGGGCGAGACCACCACCTCCATGCGGGTGACGATGCCCGCCACCTGCTGCCGGAACTCGGCCTTGTCGAGCCCGTAGGTGACCTGGTAGCCCTGGGGGGCGTGGCTGGTCGGGTGGCAGGCGGTTGACCAGACGGCGCCGCTGCGGGCGTCGCGCACGTAGATGTAGCTGCCCCAGCCGTCCATCGTGGCGTCGGAGCGCCAGCGCGTCACCGCCATGCCGTCGCAGAAGCTGCCGCCGCCGCCCGCCGTGGTGAGCATCACGCTGTAGCGCCCGTTCGAGAGCAGATGGGTGTAGGGCACCGAGGTGTGGGGGGTATTGAACTGCCGCGGCGGCGCCGGGGCGTCGAAGGCGACCTGGGCCTCCTGCGCGGCCTCGCGCGCGACCTGGACCGGCCGCGCCTGCGACGGGCGCTCCTGCAAGAGCGGCTCGGCGGCCTGCACGAGCGGCTCGGCGTGGAAGCGCCGCTGCATCACCTCGTCGCGCAGCACGTTGGTCAGGGACAGCAGGCTCATGCCCTGGTGGTGGGCCATGTACGAGCGCACAATCTCGCGGCGCTGCCCAGGGCGCAGGCGCGCGGCGGTGTAGTCCACGGCCTCGTAGAGCCCGTAGGCCCCGAGCATCTCGTCGGCGATCAGCCGGCGCAGGTTGGCGATCGCCTCGGCCGGCCGCACGGGCAGCGCCAGGGCCGTGGCGTAGGGCGCCACCACCAGGTCGTCGCCCAGCCCGGTCTTCAGCCCCAGGCCCGGCACCCCGAAGGCGCGGTACTGGTAGTTCATGGCCAGGTCGCGGGCGTTGTAGGCCGACTCCGAGATGCCCCAGGGGACGCCGCGCTCCTTGCCGTAGGCAATCTGTCGCGCCACGGCCGCCTCGTAGGTGGCGTCGAGCAGCGTCTCGGGGTAGCGGCGCATCCAGATCAGCGGCATCAGGTACTCGAACATTGTGCCGCTCCACGAGAGCAGCGCCGCCCGCAGCCCCACCGCGGTGAGGCCGCGCCCCATGCGGAACCAGTGCTCCTGCGGCACCTCGCCCCGCGCGATGGCCAGGTAGCTCGCCAGGCGCGACTCCGAGGCCAGCAGGTCGTAGTACGAGCCGTCGCGGCGCCCGTCGGCCACGTTGTAGCCGATCGCGAACAGTTTACGCCGGTCGTCGAAGAGGAAGCCGAACTCCATCGCGGCGACCTCCTCGGCGCAGCTCGCGGCGATCCGCCCGTGCCGCGCAAGCAACTCGGCGGCGTCGGGATCGCCCGCGCCGGCCAGCTCGCCCAGGGTCGGCGGCGGCCCGTCGCGGCGCTCCTCCGGCACCAGGGTCTCGAGGTCGCACACGATGCTACGCGCCTGCCCCGCCACGCGACCGGCCCACTCGCCGGCGGGCCCCGTCAGCCCCAGGCCCTCCGCCCGGGCCGCGACCGCGCCGAGCAGCTCGGCGGAGCCGGCCGGCGTCGCGGGCGTCGCCCCAAGCAGCCCCCCCCGCCCCGCGGCC
>DAOLDO010000492.1:0-5307 GCA_035327325.1 Chloroflexaceae bacterium
AGCCGCAGCCGGCGGGCCAGGGCGGGCAGCGCCAGGTGCTGGGCCGCGCCGAAGGGGCCGGCGCCCAGGCGCGCCAGCTCGACCCCGGGGAGCCGCCCGAGGGCCTCGATATCGTAGCGCCGGCCCGCAGACGGCGGGCCGGCGATCAGCACCAGGGTGTGCCCTGTCTCCAGCTCGGCCAGGCCGCGGGCCAGGCCCACGATGTAGCGCCCGATCCCCGGGAAGTGGTCGCTCGCGTAGCGCGCGTCGAGTCCAATCCTCATAGCCCTATTATGCTATAGTTGGCCTGTACGTCGATCCTGGTGGTGGGCCGTGGTGATGATGGGGCGCGTGGGCGGGCCGGAGACGCCCCGCCGGGGCATCTTTACCGCTCGCTTTAGGTGCGCCGCCTCACGAGCCGGAGAGAGGGGCATGATGGCGGAGCTTCGCGAGCGCTACCGCTACGAGCTGGACGAGCTTCAGCGCGAGCTGCTCGCCCTTGGGCAGCTGTGCGACCAGGCCGTGCGCCGGGCGGTCTGGGCCCTGCGCCAGGGCGCCGTCGGCGAGGCCAGGGCGATCATCGGGGACGACGACCGGATTGACGACGCGGCCGACGCGCTCACCCAGCACGCCACCAGGGTGATCGCCACCCAGGGCCCCGTGGCCGGCGAGCTGCGCCTGGTCAGCGCGTTCATCCAGTGCGCCGACGAGCTCGAGCGCATCGGCGACTACGCCGAGGGCATCGCCAAGGTCGTGCTCCGCCTCGATGGCGCCCCGGCCGGCGGCGTGCCGGCGACCCTGCTCGCCATGGCCGAGGACGCCAGGGCCATGCTCAACAAAGCCCTCGACGGCCTCGTCGCCCGCGACCCCGCCATCAACCTGCGCCTCAAGGAGGAGGACGACCGGGTGGACGCCGGCTACGAGCGCCTGCTCGGCGAGCTGACCGCGCAGATGGAGCGCGACCCGGCCATGGTCCAGACGGGCACCTACCTGCTCTGGGTCGGCCACAACCTCGAGCGCATCGGCGACCGCTCGACCAATATCGGCGAGTATGTCGAGTACATCGTGCGCGGGGTGATCTCGACGCGGGGGTGAGGCTCGCTACCGCTAGCGGGGGTGAGGCTCGCTACCGCTCGCGGGGGTTACGCTCGGCTGCGCCTCGCGGGGGTGATTCCGAGCCGGCGAGCGGAGCGAGCCTCACCCGGCGCGGGAGCGGAGCGATCAAGCCTCACCCGGCGAGCGGAGCGAGCCTCACTCCGGCCCGAGCTGCTGGCGTCTGAGGAGCTCGCTGGCGCGGGCGAACTGCTCGTCGCGGCCGGGCGCGTCGGCGCCGGCCGCGAGCTCGTCGGCGGCGCGGGCGGCCGCCTCGGCCACGGCGGCGCCCCAGGTGGTGCGGGTCGCCTCGGCGGCGGCCGTCGCGCGCAGCACGGCCACGGCGTCGGGCACGCGCAGGTCAACCAGGGCGCGGCACGCCTCGTAGCGCACATCGGGCGAGGGGTGTTGCAGGGCTGTGACGAGGGGGTGGTAGGCGCGCGGGTCGCCGATCTTGCCGATCGCCCGCGCGGCCCGGGCCGCCACCCTGGGGTCGGGGTCGGTCAGCCCGACGAAGAGCTGGTTCAGGGCCCTGGCCTCGCCGACCACGCCGAGGACCCGGATCGCCTCGATGCGCAGGTGCTGGTCTGGCCCCTCGGCGAGGTGCAGCAGGGCGGGCAGGGCTGGCGCCCCGATCACGCCGAGCACCCAGGCGGCGCGCTTGCGGATCTCCGAGGTGGGCGCCGCGAGCAGCCTGGTCAGCGGCTCGACGGCGGGCTCGCCGAGCACGCCGAGGGCGAACGCCGCCTGGGTGCGCAGCGACTCGTCTGCGCCGCACAGGTCTTCGATAAGCGCGGCAATCGCGTCAGGTGTGTCCATGGGCCTCTCCGGCCTTCAACTTTGATCCTGGATCCGTCCCTCGGCGCGCAGCACCTGGCGGACGCCGCGCATCGGCGCGCGGAGGAGCGCGCGGGCCCGGTCGGTGGCGAGGGTGCAGTTGCGCGGTCTGCGCACGGGGCTCTCGGCGCTCAGGGCCGGCACGAGGCCCGCCGGGTCCACGCCCCAGGCGCGCGCGATCAGCCCGCCCAGCTCGTAGCGGCTGACCCGCTCGGCCCCGGCGACGTTAAGCACGCCGCTGTAGCTCAGGCCGGCCAGTTCGAGCAGGGCGGCCGCCAGGTCCTCCACGTAGATCGGGCAGCGGTACTCGTCGCTGAAGAGGCGGGCCTCGCTGCGGCCCTCGGCCACGTCGAGGGCGAAGCGCGAGATCCTGTCGATCGGGTTGAAGCCGTAGATCAGCGAGGTACGCGCGATTGCGGCGCCGGGGTGGGCCTGGGCCACCAGGGCCTCGGCGCGGGCCTTGGCGCGCCCGTAGTCGCTGATCGGGGCGGGCGGGTCGGCCTCGGTGTAGGCGCCCTCGCGCTCGCCGTCGAAGATCACGTCGCTCGAGATGTGGATCAGCCGCGCGCCGGCCAGGGCCGCGGCCCGCGCCACGTGGCCGGCGCCCTCGGCGGTGACGGCCATCAGCGCGGGGCCGGACTGGACGAAGGCGGTGTGGATCACCACGTCGGGGCGCAGCTGCTCGACCAGCTCCTCGACGGCCAGGGGGTCGCGCACGTCGAGGGGGGACCAGCGCGCCGGCGAGGGCGCGGGCGGCGCCTGGCTGAAGTAGCTGGCGGCGACGGCGTGGCCCGCCGCGGCGGCCTGGCGCACGAGGGCGGCGCCCAGGTAGCCCGTGCCGCCGGTGATGAAGACGCCGCTCATGACTTGCCGGGCTCCTCGCCGTCCAGGTGGGCCAGGGCGGCCCGCGCGGCGGCCTGGGCGGCCGACTGCTTGCTTGGGCCCCTGCCCACGCCTACCGGCCGCTCGCCCACGAGGACCTCCATGGTGAACTCGCGCTTGTGATCGGGGCCGCGCACCTCCACCGTGCGATAGCTGGGCGTCAGGCTCAGGCGAGACTGGGTGAGCTCCTGGAGGCGCGTGCGGTAGTCAATCTCGGCCGTCCCGCTGCTGATCGCCTCCAGCTGGCGGTCGAGGAAGGGGGTCACGAAGGCGCTGGCCGCCTCGAGGCCCTGGTCGAGGTAGATCGCGCCGAGGATGGCCTCGAAGACATCGGCGAGCAGGGGCGGTCTGTTGCGGGCGGTGGGCGTGTCCTCGCCGCGGCTGATCCGCACGTAGGCGCCAAGGTCGAGCCCGCGGGCGAAGCCGGCCAGGGTGCTGGTCTTCACCAGGGCCGCGCGCAGCGTGGTCAGCTCGCCCTCGCTGTGAGCGGGGAAGCGGGCGTAGAGCCACGAGGCGGTGATGAAGTTGAGCACCGCGTCGCCGAGGAACTCGAGGCGCTCGTTGGCTGTCAGGCCGGGGGCGCGCTCAGGGTGCTCGTGCATGAACGAGCGGTGGACGAAGGCGCTCTGGAGCAGCCGCTCGTCGTTGAAGGTTACCCCGATCAGTTCTTCGAGCCTGCTGGCCATGCCCCGGACGCCCGCGCAAGAGATGCTGATGCCGCCCCTATTGTACAGGGTGGGGGGCGGCTTGGCTAGGGGGCGGGTGAGGCTCGCTGCGCTCGCCGGGGTGAGCCTTGGTCGCTGCGCTCGCGCGCGGGGGTGAGGCTCGCTGCGCTCGCCGGTTCGGCATCACCCCAGCGAGCCGGAGGCGAGCGACACCCGCGCGAGCGTCACGCGAAGCGCCGGAGCGCCAGGCAGACATTATGGCCGCCGAAGCCGAAGGAGTTGCTAAGCGCAACGTCGATCTTCGCGGGGCGGGCCGTGTTGGGCACGTAGTCGAGGTCGCAGGCGGGGTCTGGGGTCTGCAGGTTGATCGTCGGCGGCAGGATGTTGTGCTGGAGGGCCAGGATGCTGACCACGGCCTCGATCGCGCCGGCGGCGCCGAGCAGGTGGCCGAACTGCGACTTGCTGGCGCTCACCGGGGGGGCCCCCGCGCGCCCGCCGAAGACCTCCTTGATCGCCGCGGTCTCGACCGGGTCGCCGGCGGGGGTGCTGGTGGCGTGGGCGTTGATGTAGTCCACGTCGCCCGGCTGCAGGCCGGCCCGGCGCAGGGCCAGGCGGATCGCCCGGGCCACGCCCTCGCCGTCCTCCGAGAGGTTCGAGATATGGTAGGCGTCTGAGGTGGCGCCGTAGCCGACCACCTCGGCCAGGATGCGCGCCCCGCGGGCCTCGGCGTGCTCGAGGTCCTCGAGGATCAGGGTGGCGGCGCCCTCGCCCATCACGAAGCCGTCCCGCCCGGCGTCGAAGGGCCGCGAGGCGGTGGCGGGGCTCTCGTTGTTGGTCGAGAGGGCCCGCATCGCGTTGAAGCCGGCGATGCCGATCGGGGTGATGCTGGCCTCGCTGCCGCCCACGATGATCGCCTTCGCCCAGCCGCGCCTGATCGTCTCGGCGGCCTCGCCCAGGGCGTGGGCCGAGCTGGCGCAGGCCGAGGTGATGCAGTAGCTCGGGCCGCGCGCCCCCGTGTTGATCGAGACCTGGCCCGCCGCCAGGTTGGTGATCATCGCCGGGATGAGGAAGGGGCTGATCCGCCCGGGGCCCCGCGAGCGCAGCACGTCGAGCTGCTCGGAGAGGGTGCCGATGCCGCCGATGCCGCTGGCGATGAACACGCCCACCTCGTCGCGGTTCGCGTCGGTGATCTGCAGCTCGGAGGTGCGCAGGGCCTCGTTGGTGGCCGCGACGGCCAGTTGCACGAAGCGGTCGGTGCGCCTGGCCTCCTTGCGGTCCATGTGCCGGGTCGGGTCGAAGCCCTTCACCTCGGCGGCGAAGCGCGTGTCGTAGCCCGTGGCGTCGAAGAGCGTGATCGGCCCCGCCCCGCTGCGGCCCTCGACGATCCCCTGCCACAGCTCGGCGACGCTCTGCCCCAGAGGGCTGACCGCGCCCATCCCCGTCACGACGACCCGACGCTCCATGCCGGCCTCCTCACGCGAGTCACAGCTACCGTTAAGTAAAGACATAACTCCTAGACCGGGCGGATTATACCATGCTCGCGCCGGTGGTATACTGGGGCCTTGCGTCCGCCCTTTACCCGAGGAGCCCCCGTATGCTCGACCGAGCCCGCGCGCTCGCCCCTGAGCTCGTGCGCCTCCGGCGCGACATCCACGCCCACCCCGAGCTGAGCTTCACCGAGACCCGCACCGCCGCCCTGGTGGCCGACACCCTGAACGAGATCGGCGGCGTCACGATCCGCACCGGCGTGGCGAAGACCGGCGTCGTCGCAGAGCTGGGCGGCGGCGACGGGCCCACCATCGCGATCCGCGCCGATATGGACGCCCTGCCCATCCACGAGGCCACCGGCGCG
>DAOLDO010000493.1:0-5306 GCA_035327325.1 Chloroflexaceae bacterium
TGCAGGCCCTGGACCCACTCGAAGTAGCTGACGATCACGCCGCCGGCGTTGGCGAGGATGTCCGGCACCACCGTCACGCCGCGCTCGGCGAGGATGCTATCGGCGTCGGGGGTGGTGGGGCCGTTGGCGCCCTCGACCACCAGGGCCGCCCTGATGCGGCCGGCGTTGCGCTCGGTGATCTGGTTCTCGAGGGCCGCGGGGATGAGCACATCGCAGTCGAGCTCGAGCAGCTCGTCGCCGCCGATCCGCTCGACCCCGGGGTCGCTGTAGCCCTCGAGCAGGCGGAACGAGTGGCGGGCCGTGTAGGTGCGCATCGCGCCGATGTCGAGGCCGGAGGGGCAGTAGTAGCCGCCCGTGGCGTCGGAGATGCCGACCACCTTGCAGCCCATCTGCTGGAGCAAGATAGCCGCGGTGCTGCCCACGTTGCCGAAGCCCTGCACCACCACGCGCATACTCTCCAGGTCGCGACCGAGGCGGCGGGCGGCCTCGCGCACCATCAGGCTGACCCCGCGGCCCGTCGCCTCGACGCGGCCGAGGGAGCCGCCGACATTGAGCGGCTTGCCGGTGATCACGGCGGGCACCGTGTAGCCGCGATGCATCGAGATCGTGTCCATGATCCAGGCCATGATCTGCGCGTTGGTATTGACGTCGGGGGCGGGGATATCCTTCTCGGGGCCGAGCAGGATGCTGATCTCGGTCGCGAAGCGCCGGGTCAGGCGCTCGAGCTCGCCGAGGGAGAGGCCCTTCGGGTCTACGACCACGCCGCCCTTGGCCCCGCCGTAGGGGATGTTGACCAGGGCGCACTTCCAGGTCATCCACATCGCCAGGGCCCGCACCTCGTCAATGTCCACCGCCGGGTGGTAGCGGATCCCGCCCTTGACGGGGCCGCGCCCGAGGTTGTGCTGGACGCGGTAGCCGGTGAACATCCTGGTGCTGCCGTCGTCCAGCTTGACCGGGAAGTTGACGGTCAGCTCGCGCTGGGGGACGCGCAGGACGGCGCGGATATTCTCGTGGAGGCCCAGGATGTCGGCGGCGGTATCGAACTGCTGCTGGGCGATGCGGAACGGGTTGGACTGGTCAGACATCGTTGTCTTTCCTCACTGTAGGCTGGCGGGGCCGGCGCTACCCCGGCGCTGGCTAGGCCAGATCCTTGCGCATGTAGACCCAGCGCCCCTGGCCGAAGATCAGCCAGGCCAGGAGCGAGCGGCGCACGCGGACATTGCGGAAGCCCAGGCCGCTGTAGAGCGACCGGGCCCCCTCGTTGCGGGCGCTGACGTAGAGGCCGAGGAAGCGCTTGCCGCGCAGCATGGCCTCCTGCTCGGCCCGGGCGAGCAGGGCCCGGGCGACGCCGCCGCGCCTGTAGGGCGCGAGCACGGCCACGTCGGTGACGAAGCCCTCGCGGCGCTCGATGCGATGGTCGAGCAGCGAGAGGGCGAAGAGCGAGCGGGCGGCGCCCCAGAGGCCGAGCTCCTCGTGGAAGGCGATCTCGGCCGCGCCCCCGTCGTCGCCGCTCATCTCCCAGGTGCGCACAGTGGTCGTGCCGACCACCCGGCCCTCGTGCTCGGCCACGAACATCCCGCGCAGCGCGGGCGGCCCCTGGCGCCGCCACGCCGCGGCGAGGGCGGCCACGCCGCGCTCGGTGGCGCCGGCCCCGAAGGCGCCACCGAACTTATCGGCGAAGGCCTCGCGGTGCAGCGCGAGGATCAGGCCGATATCGTCGAGCCTGGCCGGCCTGATCGCAACGGCGACCGCGCCGCCCGCTGGGCGGGCGGCCGGCTGGCTGATTGGCCCGCTCAGGGCCCCGGAGGAAGCCGTCATAGGCAGGTGGCGCGGGCGGCCGGCGGGTGCGGGCCCCCCTCGCGCCGCGTAGCTACTTCGCGGTCAGCTCGGCGACCCGGCGGTCGAGGCGGGCCGAGATGTCGCGGTACATATCGCCGCGCATCTGGGCGGCCTCGAGCTGGCGCCGCAGCGTGAGGATATAGAGCGTCGCGCCGATAAGGGCGACCAGGAGCAGCGGGTTGAGCTTCATCGTCCCTCCAGATCAGCGGCCTCGCCGTGTCGCTGCCATTCTAGCGCAGGCGGGCACAAGCTTCAAGTGACAGAACGCTCAGGGCTCGCCCTGCCCGTCCCGGAAGCGCTGGCGCCAGGCCCCGTAGAGCGCGATGCTGCCGGCCACCGCCGCATTGAGCGAGGCGACCCGCCCGGCCATAGGCAGGCGCACCAGGAAGTCGCAGCGCTCGCGCACGAGCCGCGCCAGGCCCGCGCCCTCCGCGCCGACCACCAGGCCAAGGGGCATGTTCAGGTCGGCCGCGTCGAGGTCCTGTGCCGTCTCGTCGTCCTCCAGCCCCACCACCCACACGCCCGCCTTCTGCAGCTCGGCGATCGCCTGGTTCAGGTTGCCCGCGAGCACCGTGCGCAGGTGCTCGGTGGCCCCGCTCGAGGCGTTGACCACAGCCGGCGTGATCTCGGCGGCCCTGCGCCCCGGCAGCAGCACCCCATGGGCGCCCACCACCTCGGCGGTGCGCAGCAGCGTGCCGACGTTCTGCGGGTCCTGCAGGTGGTCGAGCAGCAGCAGCAGGGCCGGCTCGCGACGCTCGGCGGCCAGGGCCAGGCACTCCTCCAGCTCGACGTAGGGGTAGGGGCCTGCCTCGAGCATCACGCCCTGGTGGTTGGCCTCGCGCAGCTGCCGGTCGAGGGCCTGGCGCTCGACCCGCTGCACCGCCACGCCGGCCTCCTCGGCCAGCCTGACGATCTCGGCGATCACCCCCGTCTCCTGCACGCCGCTCGAGACGTGCAGCCGGTGGAGCTGGCGCCGCCGGGCCCGCAGGGCCTCGCGCACGGCGTTGCGGCCGTAGAGTTGCTCGTTCGCCATAGCAGTTAGCGTCCCAGCGCGTCTTTGATCCAGCCGAAGAAGCCCTCGTCGTCGTCGCGGCCCTGCTCCTCGGGCTCGAAGGTGCGGGCCAGCTCCTGGAACAGGCGGCGCTGCTGGTCATTGAGCTTCTGGGGCACCACCACCCGGGTGACGACGATCTGGTCGCCGCGGCCCTGCTGGCGCAGGAAGGGCACGCCCTTGCCGCGCAGGCGGAAGGTCTGCCCGGTCTGGGTCGCGGGCGGGATGCGCAGGCGCTCGCTGCCGTCAATCGTCGGCACGTCGAGCTCCTCGCCGAGGGCGGCCTGGGCCACATTCAGCTTCAGCTCGAGGATAATATCGTTGCCCTCGCGCAGGAAGAGCGGGTGGGGCTGCACGTCGAGGGCCACATAGAGGTTGCCGAAGGGCCCGCCGCGCGGCCCGGCCTCGCCCTCGCCGCTGATGCGGATCTGCTGGTTGCTGTCCACCCCGGCGGGCACCTTGACCGTGATCCGGCGCGTCTGGCGCATGCGGCCCTCGCCGCGGCACTCGCGGCAGGGGATGGGGATGACGTAGCCCGTGCCCCCGCACTGGTCGCAGGTGGTCACGGTGACCATATTGAAGAGAGGCGCGCGCTGGCGCACCTCGCCGCTGCCCTGGCACTTCGGGCAGCGCACCGGGTCGGTGCCGGGCTCGGCGCCGCTGCCCTTGCAGCTGGGGCAGCCCTCGAGGCGGCGGTACTCGATCTCCTTGTCCACCCCGAAGACCGCCTCCTCGAAGCTGAGGCGCAGATTGTAGCGCAGGTCGGCGCCGCGCTGCGGGCCGCGCTGGGTGCGCCCGCCCGCCGCCTGGCCGCCGAAGAAGGCGTCGAAGATCGTGCTGAACGGGTCGGCGCCGCCGAACGGGTCCCCGTAGGCGCCGCCGCCCATGCCGGGCGCGCTGTGGCCGAAGCGGTCGTACATGGCCCGCTTCTGCTCATCGGACAGCACCTCGTAGGCTTCGTTGATCTCTTTGAACTTAGCCTCGGCGCCATCCTCTTTGTTGACGTCGGGGTGATACTGGCGCGCCAGCTTGCGGAAGGCCTTCTTGATCTCGTCCTGGCTGGCCTGCCTGCCGACGCCGAGCACCTCGTAGTAGTCGCGCTTCGCGCCCGTGGTCATACTGCTTCTCCTTTCTCAGGCGCGGCCGGGCCGCGCCTGAGAAAGCGCCATCCCACTTAATCTACCTTGTACTCGCCCTCGACCACGTCGTCGCCCTCAGGCTTCGCGCCGGGCGCCCCGTCGCCCGCGGCACCCTCCGCCTCGTACATAACCTGGCCCACCTTCTGCATCGCCACCGACAGCTCGGCGGTGCGATTGCGGATCAGCTCCACGTCCTCGCCGTCCAGGGCCGCCCGCACCGCGGTGACCCTGTCCTGCACCTCGGTGCGCACCGGGCCGTCCACCTTGTCGCCGGCCTCGCGCAGGGCCTTCTCCGCGGCGTAGACCATGCTGTCGGCCCCGTTGCGAACCTCGATCAGCTCGCGCCGCTTGCGGTCCTCCTCGGCGTGGACCTCGGCGTCCTTGACCATCTGCTCGATCTCGGCGTCGCTCAGGCCCGACGAGGCGGTGATCGTGATGCGCTGCTCCTTGCCCGTGGCCTTGTCGCGCGCCGTCACGTTGACGATGCCGTTGGCGTCAATGTCGAAGGTGACCTCGACCTGGGGCACGCCGCGCGGCGCCGGCGGGATGCCCGCCAGCTCGAACTTGCCCAGGCTCTTGTTGTAGCGCGCCTCGGCCCGCTCGCCCTGCAGCACATGGATCTCGACGCTACCCTGGTTGTCGCTCGCCGTCGAGAAGACCTGGCTCTTGCGCGTCGGGATGGTGGTATTGCGCTCGATCAGCGGCGTCATCACGCCGCCCAGGGTCTCGATGCCCAGGGTCAGCGGGGTCACGTCGAGCAGCAGCACATCCTTGACCTCGCCGCCGAGCACGCCGCCCTGGATGGCCGCGCCGACGGCGACCACCTCGTCGGGGTTGACCGACTTGTTCGGCTCCTTGCCGAAAAACTTGCGCACGGCCTCCTGGATGGCGGGCATGCGCGTCTGGCCGCCGACCAGGATCACCTCGTCAATCTGGGCCGGCTTGAGGCCCGCGTCGCCGAGGGCCTGGCGCACCGGGCCCATGCTGCGCTCGATCAGGTCGCCGGTCAGCTGCTCGAGCTTGGCCCGGCTCAGGTTCATATTCAGGTGCTTGGGGCCCGAGGCGTCGGCGGTGATGAAGGGCAGGTTGACCTCGGTCTGGCCCACAGACGACAGCTCCATCTTGGCCTTCTCGGCGGCCTCCTTGAGGCGCTGGAGGGCCATGCGGTCCTGGCGCAGGTCAACCCCGTGCTCCTTCTGGAACTCGCTGGCCAGCCAGTCAATCACCCGCTGGTCGAAGTCGTCGCCGCCGAGGTGGGTGTCGCCGCTGGTGGACTT
>DAOLDO010000494.1:0-3513 GCA_035327325.1 Chloroflexaceae bacterium
GAGCTGAGCGAGTGGGTGCGCGGGCGGGTGCGGCGGCTCGACGCGGACGTCGAGGGCGCGCTCACGGCGGCCGCCGTGCTCGGCGCGACCGTTCGCTTCGACCTGCTCCGCGAGGTGGCCGGGCTGCCCGATGGCGCGCTGCTCGACGCCCTCGACGCCGCGCTGGCGGGCCGGCTGCTCGACGAGACCGCCGCCGGCTACCGCTTCCGCTACCCGCTCTTCCGGCAGGTCCTGTACAACCAGCTCAGTCACGCCCGCCAGACGCAGCTGCGCCAGCGGGCCGCCGAGGCGCGCCGCCGCGCGAGCCCACCGTCGCCCGGTGCTGCCTGATCGTCCCGCAACGGCGAGTTCATGGCGAAGTAAGCGCCAGGTAAGAAGCGTGGGAGGTGGGAGCGGTATGCTGACGGCATATCAGGGAGCTCGAGGCGGTATGCCGCAATGCCTTGATCGACCGAGCCCGCTCATTGCGCCAGAGCTCAAAGGAGAGGAACAGCCGATGAACGTGGATCGTTCCAGCCCCGCCGCGGCCGTCTCCGCCGACGGCACCGCGATCGCCTACTGGGCCAGCGGCAATGGTCCGCCGCTGGTGCTGGTCCACGGGGGCGTCGGGGATCACACCCGCTGGGGCGCGCTCACGCCCTACCTGGAGCCGCACTTCACGGTGTGCGCTATGGACCGGCGCGGCCGAGGGGCTAGCGGCGACCACCCGGACTACCACGTCGAGCGCGAGTACGAAGACGTCGTCGCCGTGGTCGCCGCCGCCGCCGAGGCCTCCGGCTCCGCCGTGGCCGTGTACGGCAGCTCGTACGGCGGGCTGTGCGCCTTCGGCGCCGCGACGCGGACGGAGCACATCAGCCGGCTCATGCTCTACGAGGGGTGGCCGCCCGTGAATCCGGCCGCGTTTGCCCCGCCGACTGGCTTCCTGGAGCGGACAGAGGCGCTGCTGGCCGAGGGCAAGGGCGAGGCTGTCCTCGAGATGGTGTTTCGCGAGGTTGTGAAGATGAGCGAAGCGGAGCTCGACGCCTATCGCGCCCACCCCTCCTGGCCGGCGCGCGTCGCCACCGCCCACACCTTCCCCCGCGAAGAGCGCGCCTTTGCCCAGGCCCGCTTTGATCCGCAACAGGCGGCCCGCATCGCCGTGCCCACGCTCCTGCTCACTGGCTCCGAGAGTCCCGACTGGTATCCTGAGGTCGAGACCGTGGCGGCGGCGCTGCCCGATGCCCGCGTCGCCGTCCTCGAAGGGCAGGGCCACGTCGCGGACGTCGTCGCGCCCGAGCTGGTCGCCGCGCAGCTACTTGCTTTCCTGGAGCGCTGATGAGGGAGGGCAGCACATGGTCGGCGGGCTCCACCCGCAGGGCTACGAGTGGCACTGGAAGGGCGACTTCTGGCAGGCGCCGCACCCCATACGGCCGGTGGCTCACACATCGCTGGACGACCGAGCGACCGCGTGAACGGGTGGTGCGGCGGAGGTCGGGAGGAGGCAGAGGGGCCCGACCCGCGCCGCAACGCAGACTAGAGGAGGTACCGTGTGGCTATTGACCCGAAGGCGGCAGCCGAGCTCTTCCGCTTTCCCCTGATGCAGGCGATCTTTGGCCGACGCGCCCGCCGCTTTGGCCTGGGGATGGCGATCCCCTCCGGCCCGCTGGCCTTCACCTCGCGCTCCGGGCCGGTCCCGCTCTCAGAGCTGGAGCAGGCGCTCCTGATCGCCGCGGCAACCGGGGTCTCCGGTTGGAACTTCGGCGTGCCATTTGGACCGAACAATCCCGCCTCGCACGCCGAGTATACCCTGCGCTTCACCGGGCGCACCGCGCCGACGGCCGGCGGCTTCGGCACGCCGGCGCTGTTTTATACCGACGATACCGGCACCTACGTCACCAACACCCGGGACATCACGCCCAGCCGTATGCGCGAGCTGAGCACAATCGAAGACGACCTCGAGCGGATCCTGGCGGTATGCCGCGAGGCCACCACGCGCCTGACGGACGGGCGGCTGGATCTGCCCGCCACATCGCCCCACATGATCGAGCCCAATTTCTGGATGGCAAACGCGCCGGGCTCAACCCTGTTCATGCCCGTGGCCGACGCGAGCGAGCAGGTCCTGAGCCTGCTGGCCATGCTCGTCGGCAACGGCTATCTGATCATGGATGACCAGGCGAAGCGGATAGCTGGGGATCTCGAGCCCTTCGTTCGATCGGGCCTGCTGAACGAACAGAAGAAGTTTTCACTCTCCGTGCTCGTGCAGAGCATGTACGAGGCCAACTGCGCGGAGCTTGCGTTCATGGGCCACAACATCGTGCTGACCTTGCAGGCGATGGGGCTGGGCGGGCTGTACTACAACGGCATGAACCGCTGGAGCGTCCTCGGCGCCTTCGCCGACGATGGCGTCAAAGGGCTTGGGTTCCGTTTCGTCGAGGACGAACGCTGGGCCGTCCCCAATCCCGTGGGCCTCGATGGGGTCTACGAGGCGCTGTGTCCGCCCTACTACCCAGATATGCGGGCGGCGGTCCATGCCTTCGCGCAGCGCAAGTTTGGGCCCGCCGGCGCATACGATCCGAACACGCCGGGCCCCTGGAAGCACAACGAGGAAGTCAAGCGTAGCGTCACCCGCTACAGCGAGGAGTTCGTCGCTTGCCTGGGCGAAATCGCCCAGTATGTGTACGACAAGCACGGAAAATTCCCAGGCACGATCACGACCATCGTCCTTCCCGGCTTTGTGCAGGCCCAGCACCTCGACACCGACTATTACGATACACACTTCCAGCCAGGAGCCTACTTAGAAACCCACGCTCACCATATGCAGCGGTGGCACGGGCACGAGTGATCAGGTGCCGTGCCGATTACCAGATCGGTTGTACCTGCCCGGACATGCTGCACACCCAGGAGGACGCGCGGAACGAGCGAAGGAGCACCAACCCCATCCACGACGAGGATCTCGCCGCGATCTGCGCCGAGGCCAGCCTGTCCGACCAGGATGGCGACATCCTGGCCGGCGGGCCCGACGTCTACACGCGCCGCGAGGTGGTCGAGCTCGCCTTCGCGGCCTTCGGGCGCCCGCCGCGCGTCGTCGCGGCCTCCAGGTGGGCGCCGGGGGCGCTCGGCGCCCTCGCCTGGCCCCTCGCCCCCCGCGTCGGCGATCTGATGGCCTTCCTCGGCGCCGTCAGCGCCGGCGACTTCGTCGCCCCGGCCCGCGGGGGGCGCCGCCTCGCCGACTACTACCGCCAGCTCGCCGAGGCGGTCGCGGCACGCCCAGCGGGCGCGTAGGGGGCCGCTCTGCCCCGAGCCGCCCGCTCGGCGCCCCGCGCCACGGCCCCGTTGCCATCGCCGTCCCTGCTGACGCCATCGCCGCCCTCGTCATCGCCATCGCCCGTCGTGGCGATCCCATGCGCCGGCGCTGCCATGCCATCGCCCGCCGCGGCGTTGGCCTGTATCCCCGCTGCCATGCCATCGCCCGCCGTGGTGATGGCATGCGCCAGCACTTGTTATGTCATCGCCCGAAGTGGTGATGGCATGCGC
>DAOLDO010000494.1:3613-5293 GCA_035327325.1 Chloroflexaceae bacterium
TGCCATCACCCGCCGTGGCGATGGCATGCGCCAGCACTTGTTATGTCATCGCCCGCCGTGGTGATGGCATGCGCCAGCTCTGTTAGGCCAACACTCCCCGTTGCGATCCTATGCGCCGGCGCTGCCATGCTGTCGCCGGCCGGCGCCACGTCGCGCGCCACAGCCGTCGCGCGAATCCCCTTGCGGCCTCAGCCTGCGACCCCGCTGTCTTAGGGAGAGGGGGGCCTGCGCAGCGCATTCTACTGCCTGCCCCCTCTCCACTTGACGGAGAAGGGGCGACAGGGGGGTGAGGTTCTGGCCGGGCACGGGACGTTGCACAACCCTACAGCCACCTCGCGGGATGGTGACGCTCGGCCCTGGTTCGTGTATAGTTATGGGTGCGGGCAGGCCGGGGCCGACGCCACCTATTCGGGCGCGGGCTACGGCGGGCGGTCGAGCCCCCGGCGCCCCTCGGCGGAGGAGCGGACGATGGCGTCACGCAGGCAGCGGGCCCTCGTGATCGGGCAGGACCAGGCGCTGCGCAGGCTGGTCGGCCGCGCCCTGCGGGAGGCCGGCGTCGAGGTCGCGCAGGCGGACGCGGTGGCGCAGGGGATCGCGGCGCTCGGCGCGGCGCCCCCCAGCTGATCGTGCTCGACCTCGCGCCGTCGCCCCGTGACGCCGAGCGGGCCTGCCGGGAGCTCAGGCGCGGTGCCTCTGCCCCCATCTGCGTCATCGCCCCCCGCGGCGGCGAGGCGGCCAGCCGCTCCCGGCCGCGGGTCGCGGGCGAGCAGGAGCTGGCGGTGCGGCCCCTGGCCCTGCCAGGCCCCTCTCTCCCCGGCCCCGTCGAGAAACTGCGTACGGCGACCACCGCGGGCAGCGTTCGCCTGTTGGGACGGCCAGAGAAAGGCATAGGAGATGGCAACAACTGGCAAGCTGCGCCCCCTGCTCGTGATGAGCGCCCTGCTGACCGCACTCTTCGCCCTGACCGCGCCGTCGCTCGCCGCCGGGGGGGCGAAGGCCGCCACGGGCGGCGCCCTCGGCCCCGGCACCCGCTTCTACGTGCCGAAGCCGAACCACGACGCGGTCAGGCAGATCGCGGCGCTGACCTCCCAGGGACGTAAGGACGAGGCGGCGCGCATTCGCACTATGAGCGACACCCCCACCGCCGTCTGGGTGGAGGGGGGCTCGCCGAAGGCGGCCGAGCAGCAGACCAGGCAGGTCACCCATCAGGCGGCCGGCAAGAAGACCCTCCCGGTCCTCGTGCTCTACAACATCCCCTTCCGCGACTGCGCCCAGTACTCCGCGAGCGGGGCGACCTCGATGGCCGAGTATACGGCCTGGATCGACGGCGTGGCCCGCGGCATCGGCGACCGCGCGGCCCTCGTGGTCCTCGAGCCCGACGGCCTCGGCATCATCCCCTGGTACACCAGCATCAACGGCCAGCTCGAGTGGTGCCAGCCCGCCGAGGCCGACCCGGCCACAGCGGCCGCGGAGCGCTTCGCGATGCTCAGCTACGCCGTGGATAAGCTGGCGGCGCTGCCGAACACCAGGGTCTACCTCGACGGCACCCACAGCGGGTGGCTCGGCGCCGACGACATCGCCGACCGGCTGCTCAAGGCCGGCGTCGCCAGGGCCGACGGCTTCTTCCTCAACGCCTCGAACTACCACTACACCCAGAACCTCGTCCACTACGGGACCTGG
>DAOLDO010000495.1:0-1327 GCA_035327325.1 Chloroflexaceae bacterium
CATGCCCCAGTTCGAGCCCATCGGCGACATCGGCCAGATCCGCGCCCGCTACCCCGAGCTGAAGATCCTCGTCGTCAGCGCCTACGACGACGACGTCTACGTCCAGGGCCTGCTCGGCGCCGGCGTCAACGGCTACCACCTCAAGGACCAGCCCCTCAGCGACCTGCGCCTGGCCGTGCAGCGCGTCCTGGCCGGCGAGCGCTGGATCTGCAGCCCCCTGGTCGAGAAGCTGGTGCGGCTCCGCGAGGGCGCCCCCGTGGCCCTGACCGAGCGCCAGCGTGAGCTTCTGGCCTGCCTCCAGGAGGGCCTCGACAATATCGCCATCGCCCGCCGCACCGACCTCAGCGTCAAGACGGTCGAGAACCACCTCACCCGCCTCTACCGGCACCTCGGCGTGCAGAGCCGCCTCGAGGCCGTCAGCTACATCCGTCAGCACCCGGCCATCCTCGGCCACACCGCGGCCCCCGCCCTCGCGCCAGGCGGCGCGGCCGACGCCCAGCGCCTGCGCCACGGCGCCCGCCTGAGCCTGCTGATCGTGGACGACAACACCCGCTATCGCGGCCAGCTCCGCCGCCAGATCGAGCGCTCCTACCCGGCGGCAACGGTCTACGAGGCCGAGAACACCCACGACGCCCTGCGCTACGCCGCCAGCCACAGCCCCCAGCTCGCCCTGGTAGACGTCGTCCTCGGCGACGAGAGCGGCATTGACTGCGCCCGCAAGCTCCACGGCCTGCACCCCGCCGCCCGCATCGTCCTGCTCAGCGCCTACCCCGACCGCGAGTTCCACCGCCAGGGCCTCCAGGCCGGCGCCGTCGCCTTCCTCGACAAGAAAGACCTCGACGCCGCCGCCCTCCGCGAGCTGATCGACGACGTGCTCAGCTAGTGTAGGGGAAATCCCCTAGCAGGATCGAGGGACAGCCGAGGGGGTTTAGGGGGGGGCGAGGGTTGAGCCGCGGGTGGCGAACCCCTATAATTCCGGCCACAAACTCCCTTGCGGAAGCCATCAGCCCGCAGCGCGCCGACGACGACCACGCGGCTGCGGAGAAGGAGGCCCAGCGCCAGGCACACCGTCCCCCATTACGGTTGCTTCATCGTGGAAAGATTCCTGTCTAGGAGGACACCATGCGGAACAAAGGCGTCATCGCGCTGTTCGCGCTGCTCGCGAGCCTGATCCTCGCCGCCTGTGGCGGCCAGACTCCCACCGCTGCCCCCACCACGGCCCCCGCCGCCGGCGGCGAGGCCACCCCCGCGCCCGCCGGCGAGTCACTCGCCGTCGGCATCGTGCTGCCCACCCGCGACGAGCCCCGCTGGATCCAGGACGAGACGC
>DAOLDO010000495.1:1427-5292 GCA_035327325.1 Chloroflexaceae bacterium
CGGGCGCGTACGACAACGGCGCGACCGAGGTGCCGGCGGTGCAGGCGCCCGTGGTCACGGTAGACCAGTCCAACGTGGTCGAGGTCCTGATCGACTCGGGCTACTACCAGGCCAGCGACTTCACCGGCCTGCCGTAAGGGGGAGGCTGAGGGCGAGGGGCGCGGCCCGCCCGGCGGGCCGCGCCCGCGACCTGCTTGCACCTGCGTAGTCTGACGCTGTATCAGCGCGAGCGGGGATAGATAGCGAGCAACCAAGAGCTATTCCCGCTCGCGCTTGCTATGGGAGGAGCCAGGGCCGCCATGAGCACTCCGATCCTGGAGATGAGGGGTATCACCAAGGAGTTCCCGGGCGTGAAGGCCCTGAACAACGTGACCTTCAGCGTCGCGCAGGGCGAGATCCACTGCCTGGTGGGCGAGAATGGGGCGGGCAAGTCAACCCTGATGAAGGTGCTGAGCGGAGTCTACCCCTACGGCACCTACAGCGGCGACATCGTGTTCGAGGGCAAGGTCCAGCAGTTCCGCGGCATCCGTGACAGCGAGCACGCCGGCATCGCGATCATCTACCAGGAGCTGGCCCTGGTGCCCGAGTTGACCGTCTACGAGAACATCTTCCTCGGCAACGAGATCCGCAGGGGCAGCCTGGTTGACTGGAACGAGACGATCAAGCGGGCCAGCGAGGTGCTGGGCAAGGTGCGGCTCGACGTCAACCCCGAGGCCAAGATCCGCGAGCTCGGCGTCGGCAAGCAGCAGCTGGTCGAGATCGCCAAGGCGCTCAGCAAGAACGTCAAGCTGCTGATCCTCGACGAGCCGACCGCGGCCCTCAACGAGGACGACAGCGCCAACCTGCTCGACCTGCTGCGGGGCCTGCGCGACCAGGGCGTGACCTGCATCCTGATCTCGCACAAGCTCAAAGAGGTGATCTCGATCGCCGACACCGTCACCGTGCTGCGCGACGGGCAGACGGTGCGTACCCTGGACGCGCACAAGGGCGAGGTGAGCGAGAACGTCCTGATCAAGCACATGGTCGGGCGCGAGATCGAGAACATCTACCCGCCCCGCCCCGCCAAGGCGTTCGGGGAAGTGACCCTCGAGGTCAAGGACTGGAGCGCCTACAGCCCGAGCCTGGGGCGGCAGGTGCTGCGCGACATCTCGCTGAACGTGCGCAAGGGCGAGATCGTCGGCATCGCGGGGCTGATGGGCTCGGGGCGCACCGAGCTGGCCCTGAGCATCTTCGGCAACGCGACCCGCTACCAGGTCAAGGGCGACCTGATCGTCAAGGGCCAGCGGCGGAACTTCCGCCAGCCGGAGGACGCGATCAAGGCCGGGGTGGCCTACGTGACCGAGGACCGCAAGGGCAATGGCCTGATCCTGATCCAGGACGTGAAGCAGAATATTACCCTGGCCAACCTGCACGCGATCGCCCAGAACAGCGTGATTGACAGCAACGCCGAGATCAAGACGGCCAACCAGTACCGCACCTCGATGAACATCAAAACGCCGACGGTCGAGCAGCGGGTCTCGAACCTGAGCGGCGGCAACCAGCAGAAGGTCTGCCTGAGCAAGTGGCTGTTCGTCAGGCCCGATGTGCTCATCCTGGACGAGCCGACCCGGGGGATTGACGTCGGGGCCAAGTTCGAGATCTACACGCTGATGAACCAGCTGGTCGAGCAGGGCATGAGCATTATCATGATCTCGTCGGAGCTGCCCGAGGTGCTGGGCATGAGCGACCGCGTCTACGTCGTGTCCGCCGGCCGGGTCACCGGCGAGCTTCCGATCGAGGAGGCGAACCCGGAGAAGATTATGCAGCTCGCGACCAATTAAGGAGGCCAGGCATGCTCTCGGGCAAGGTGCAGGAGCGGAGCTCGGGCTCGTTCTTTCAGAACCTGGCCAAGGTGCTCCGGCAGAATATCCGCGACTACGGCATGTTCATCGCCCTGTTCGTGATCATGACGATCTTCGGGATCACGACCAACGGCGTCTTCCTGTCGTCGCGCAACCTGAGCAACTTGCTGAACCAGACCGGCTACATCGCGGTGCTGGCGGTCGGCATGACTCTGGTGATCGTGATCCGGCACATTGACCTCTCGGTCGGCTTCCTGGCCGGCTTCCTGGGCGCCGTGGCGGCGATCGCCATGGTGCAGTGGGGCCTGCCCGCGATCGTGGTCGTGCCGCTGGTGCTGGCCCTCGGCGCCTGCGCCGGGCTGCTCACGGCCTTCCCGGTGGCCCAGCTCGGCATCCCCTCGTTCGTGGCCTCGCTGGCGGGCTGGCTGATCTACCGCGGCCTGCTGCAGCTATCGACCGCGCGCACGGGGACGATCATCATCCCGAACCCGGGCTTCAATGCGATCGGCAACGGCTTCATCCCCGACCTGCCGATCGGTGGCGTGTTCGAGGGCCTGCATGTCCTGACCCTGCTGATCGGCCTGGTGGCGATTGGGCTGTACATTAACAGCGCGCTGAGCAGCCGGCGCAAGAAGGTGGCCTACGGCTTCGAGGTGATGCCGGCCGACATCTTCATCCTGCAGCTGGTCTTCGTCTCGGGCCTGATCGGCGCGATCACATGGATCCTGGCGGGCTACAACGGCCTCTCGTGGACGGTGGTGATCGTGCTGATCGTGGTGGGCATCTACCACTTCGTGACCACCCAGACCGTCCTTGGCCGCCACATCTACGCCGTGGGCGGCAACCCCGACGCGGCCGAGCTGAGCGGGATCAGCGTCAAGCGCATCACCTACATCGTCTTCGGCTCCATGGGCCTGCTCTCGGCCCTCTCGGGCGTGCTCTTCGCCTCGCGCCTGCAGTCGGCCACGACGACGGCAGGCACGCTGTTCGAGCTGGACGCGATCGCGGCGGCCTATGTGGGCGGCGTCTCGGCGGCCGGCGGCGTGGGCCGGGTGACGGGCTCGATCATCGGCGCCCTGGTGATGCTCTCGCTGACCAGCGGGATGAACCTTATGCAGGTGGATATCTCCTACCAGTACATCGTGCGCGGCGCAGTGCTGGCGGCGGCGGTGATCTTCGACGTGATGACCCGCCGGGCGGGGCGGTAGCGGGCCGCCCGCTCGGCCCCCCCCGCGGCTGAGGTGCCATGGAGCGTAGCGCCGCATCGCCCGTAAAGCAGCGCGCCGGCGCGTCAACGCGCTGGCGCGCCGCGCTGCGCGCCCTTACCTCGCGGCAGGAGCTGGTGATGCTGGCCCTGGTGCTGCTGGTGGGGGCGGGGCTGAGCCTGCTCAGCGCGAACTTTTACCAGCCGACCAACCTGCTCAACCTGGCCCGCGGGGCCTCGTGGTTCGCCGTGGCCGCCCTCGGGGTGAGCATGGTGATCGTGATCGGCGGGATTGACCTCTCGGTCGGCGCGGTGATGGCCCTGGCCGGCCTGGTCTGCGCGGTCGGCCTGCGGGCCGGGCTGCCCCTGCCGCTGGCCGTCGGGGCGGGGCTGGCGGCGGGCGCCGCCGTGGGCCTGGTCAACGGCACCCTGGTGGCCCGGCTCAACCTGCCGCCCTTCATCGTCACCCTGGGCATGATGGGCGTGGCCCGCGGCCTCACCTACGGGCTGACCAACGGCGCGCCCATTCGCGACCTGCCGCCCCAGTTCCGCGCCCTGGGCCAGAGTGACGTGCAGCTCGGCCCGCTGACTCTGCCCGCCTCGCTGCTGGCGATGGCGCTGCTGGCCGGCCTGGTGGCCCTGCTGCTCGAGCGGACGGTGCTGGGGCGCTACATCTACACCCTCGGGCGCGACGAGCAGGCCCTGCGCCTGGCGGGGGTGCCCACCGAGCAGATCAAGACGGCGGTCTACACCCTCAGCGGGTTGCTGGCGGCCTGCGGCGGGATCATGATGACCGCCTGGCTTGGCGTGGCGGCCCACA
>DAOLDO010000496.1:0-5291 GCA_035327325.1 Chloroflexaceae bacterium
CCCCGATCGCCGCCGTCGAGCGCGAGACCAACTGGGGCGACGTGCGCCGCCTCAGCGACCTGCTGCGCCGCGGCCCCGCGCCCACGCCCGCGCCCACCAGCGCGCCCTGAGGCAGGGCCGGGGCGGCGTGCTATACTGGGAGGGCGCGGCCGCCTGGCCGCGCCCGAGCCAGGCCCGAGCGCCGGGGACACGATGACCCGCACCCGCCCCGCCAGTGTGCGCCCGCTCGACGCCTCGAGCGCCGTCGAGCGCTTCCTCGCCGCCCCCGAGCTGTCGGGCGAACTGGCCCAGCAGGTCGCCCAGACCTTCCAGGCCCTCGGCGACCCGACCAGGGCCCGCATCGTCTATGCCCTCACCAAGGGCGAGCGCAGCGTCGGCGAGCTGGCGGCCCTCGCCGGCATCTCGCCCTCGGCCACCTCGCACCAGCTCAAGACCCTGCGCGACCTGCGCATCGTCAAGTACCGGCGCGCGGGCACCCACATCTTCTACTCGGTGGACGACGCCCACGTGAGCGCCCTCTTCCGCGAGGCCCTGCACCACCTCGCCCACGTCGCCTACGGCCTGCCAGACCACCCGCTCGAGTAGCGCCTCTACGGCGCCTCGAGGCCGAAGCGCTCGAGCAGCGCCGCGTCGGCGAGCAGCCGGTCGCTCGGCCCATCGTAGGCCACGGCGCCCGCCTCGAGCACCACGGTGCGCGGGAAGACCTCGGCCACCATGCGCAGATCGTGGGTCGAGACCACCAGGGCCTGCGGCAGGGCGCGCAGCAGCTCGATCAGCCCGCGCCTGGCCCGCGGGTCGAGGCCCGCCGAGGGCTCGTCCAGCGCGAGCAGGGCAGGGTCCATCGCCAGCACGGTGGCGACGGCGACGCGCTTGCGCTGCCCCAGGCTGAGGTGGTGGGGCATGCGCCCCTCGTGGCCGGCCATGCCCACCTGGTCGAGGGCCGTGGCCACCCTGGCCCGCACCTCGGCCTCGGGCAGGCCCATATGCAGCGGGCCGAAGGCCACGTCGTCGAAGACCGTCGGCGAGAAGAGCTGGTCGTCCGGGTCCTGGAAGACCAGGCCGACGCGGGCGCGCACCCGCCTGACCGTGCTCGCGTCCACGGGCGCGCCGTCCACCAGCACGGCCCCTGACTCGGCGCGCAGCGCCCCGTTGAGGTGCAGCAGCAGCGTGCTCTTGCCGGCGCCGTTTGGCCCCACCAGGGCCAGCTTCTCGCCGGGGGTCACGGCGAACGAGACCCCGCGCAGGGCCGCGGTGCCGTCGGGGTAGCTGTAGCGCAGGTCGCGCAGCTCGAGCATGGGCGGCTCGACGCGGGCGGCGACGGCGGGGGCCTCGGCGAGTTCGATCATGGCGTCCTCTAAAGCACGTACGCGAGGTAGACGATCGCGGCCAGCAGGGCGGCCCCGACGATCAGGAGGCCCTGCTCGGCGCTGGTGAGCGGGCGCGCCCCGAGGGCCCGCAGCTCGCCGCTGTAGCCGCGCGAGAGCATAGCGACGTAGATGCGCTCGCTGCGCTCGTAGGCCCGCAGGAAGAGCGTCCCCGCCATGCGACCGACCACGGAGGCGCGCCAGGCGAGGCGACCCCCGCCGCGGCGGCCCGGCAGCTCGGCCGAGCGCGACTCGCGGGCCCTGAGCAGGCGCTGGGCCTCGTCCACCATCACGAACAGGTAGCGGTAGGCGAACGAGAGGGTGGCGACCAGCACCTCGGGCAGGCGCAGGGCCCGCAGCGCGTAGAGCACGGCGGTGAAGTGGGTGGTCGCGGTGAGCAGCAGGGCCGCCTGGACCGAGAGCCACGACTTCAGGACCACGCTGAGGAAGGCCACCAGGCCCGCGTCGGTGGCCGTCAGGCGCAGGGGCCCCAGCCCCAGGCTGAAGAGCGGCGCGCCGGGGCGGGCGAAGACCAGGGTCACGGCCACCAGGGCGAAGGGCAGGGCCACGAAGGCCCGCCCGAGGATGGTGCGCAGGCCCACCCGCGAGCGCAGTACCGCCCACCAGATCAGCGCGGCGCAGGCCAGGAGCGCCGCCCACGAGCCCGGCGGCAAGAGGGCCAGGGCCAGCACGCAGGCCAGGGTGAGCAGCAGCTTCACCCGCGCGTCGAGGGCGTGCACGGGGCTCTGCCCCTCGATGTAGCGGTCGAGCTGGGCCGAGGTGAGTGCCATCTGGTGCAGCTTTCTAGAAGACCCTGCCCGGCTGCGACCAGAGACCAACGACGAACCGCTCAGGGTGCCACCCGGCCCTGGTCCTTTGTCTCTGGTCGTTGGTCTCGTCTCGCAACAGTCACCTGGCACGGCGTGTTAAGCCCCGCGTCGGGCCCCACGCAGCAGCAGGGTGAGGCCGTAGACCAGGGCGAAGACGATCAGCACGCCGACAAAGCCCGAGAGGATGGTCGAGGCCGGCCCGTCGAGCCCGGGGATCGTGTAGTCGGGCAGGATATTGTAGGCCGGGTCCTGGGCTCGCTCGAGGAAGCCCTGGTCCTCGGCGACCCGCTCGAGGCCGTCGGGGTCGCCAGAAGCCAGGGGCGCGAGCAGGGCGGCGCCCAGGGCGAAGGCCAGGCCCACGGCCGTGACCGCCGCCAGGGCGCCCCGCGGGGCCCTGGCGCGAGCCCGGTCCTTCGGCAGGTAAGGCGCGAGGGTGGCCACCAGGTCGGGGCGGGTGCCGGCCACGAAGGCCACGGCCGCCACGGTGATCAGGCCCTCGCCGATGCCGATAAAGGTATGCACGAAGAGCATCGCCGGGAAGACGATCCCCGCGGGCACGCCCGACAACACCAGCTGCAGCGAGGTCAGCACGGCGGCCACCATTACCGAGAGCCAGGCCGTCACGAAGCCGGCGGCCGCCAGGCCCGCGGGCCTGCCACCCAGGGCCCGGATGAGCGGCATGCCCAGCCAGTAGCCCACGGCGACCGTCGCGATGCCCATGTTGAAGATGTTGGCGCCGAGGGCCACGATGCCGCCATCCTGGAAGAGCAGGGCCTGCAGGGCAACCACGCAGGCCATCACCAGCATGCCCGCCCACGGGCCCAGCAGCAGGGCCGCCAGGGCCCCGCCGAGCAGGTGGCCCGAGGTGCCGCCGAGCACGGGGAAGTTCAGCATCTGGGCGGCAAAGATGAAGGCCGCCATCACGCCCATCAGGGGGATCTGCTGCTCGCTCACGCCGCCGACCCGGCGCACCGCCACGGCCAGACAGATTACGGCGAGGCCCCACCAGGCCAGCGAGACCGGGACCGAAAGAAAGCCGTCAGGGATGTGCAGCCCGAGCAGCAGCTGCCGGGCCAGGGCTTCGAAGAACATGGTCGTGCTCGTCCGCTAATGCTGTTTGCCGTGGGGATGACCACGAAGCATTATACATCAGAACACATCTTCTGTGGGTTAAGACTTGCCGGGCGGCGCAAAACTATCTGCACATCTGCTCATATACTCCTATAAACCGTTCCTGACGCTAACGGCGCGGCCGCGGAGCGGGACTTTCGCCTCACAAATCGAGTGTGCGGGCTACTCCACCGTCACCTCGACGCGGTGGAGCGCATTGTTGATGTAGCCGCGCTGGTTCCAGACGGCCTCGTCCGGCTGGGCCGCGCCCCGCCCGTCCACGGCCCGGGCCAGCAGCGCGTGGCGGCCGGGCGCCGCCCGCCAGGCGTAGCTGAAGCGCCGCCAGGCATACGGGCCCATGTCGGGGCCCAGCGCGGCCTCGCCCCAGGTGGCGCCGCCGTCGGCGCTGGCCGCGACCCTGGCCACGCCGTGCCCCGCCGACCAGGCCCAGCCCCACAGCTCGGCCCGCCCCGGCCTGAGGGCCTGCCCCGCGCAGGGGGCCACGATCACCGACTTGACCTGCAGGGCGCGCACCTTGCCGAACGGGACGCCCGCCCGGTCGTAGAGCACGTAGCGCTCCTGGTTGAACGGCGAGGCGGACTCGCGGTCGAGCACGGTGATCGCCGTGACCCACTTCACCCAGCTCACCCCGCCCCACCCGGGCACGACCAGGCGCACCGGCCCGCCGTGGGCCGCCGGCAGCGGCTCGCCGTTGAGGCTGTAGGCGAGCAGCCCGTCGGCCAGCAGCTTGTCAACCTCGACGCCGCGGGCGAAGGGCGCGTCGCCCGCGCCGACGCACTCGGCCTGCACGGCGCCAGGCTCGATCCCGGCCGCCTCGAGCAGCGGGCCGAGGGGCGCGCCGGCCCACTCGCCGCAGGCCACGGCGCCCTGGCCCCAGCGCAGCTCCTCGGGCGGCAGGTCGTCGCGCCCGAAGGCGCTGCGCCCGTTGCCGCTGCACTCGAGCACCGCCGTCACCGCGCGGCGCGGCATGGCCAGCAGGTCGGCGTAGCCCACGCGCAGCGGGCGCCGCACCACGCCCCCGATGGCCAGGCTCCAGGCCGCCGGGTCCACCTCCGGCAGGGGGCCGTGGTTGCGCATGAAGATTCGGTCGGCGGGGGTGAGAGGCGCGTCGAGCAGGGCCAGGGGCGTCTCGAGGTTGGGCGGCGCGGCGGTGACGGCGAGCATGGCCGAGTCTTTGCCCAGGGCGGCCAGCTGCTCGGCGGGCGGGGCGGCGTGCGACATTGGACCTCCTTGTCCTTGGGGGCGCAGGTGGAATAGGAGGTAGTATAATGCCTCGCCATGAGCTCGCGCTACCCCATCCCCGCGGCGACGGCCCGGGTCGCCCTCACCGTGGTCAACTCGCGCTTCATCGCCACGGCGGGACCCACGCCGAGCGTCGAGGCCGCCAAAGCCCTCGTGGCCGAGGTGCGGGCCGAGATGCCCGACGCGACCCACCACTGCTACGCCTACCTGGTGGGCTACGGCGCCAGCGTGACGGCAGGCATGAGCGACGACGGCGAGCCGGCGGGCACGGCGGGCCGCCCGATGCTGGCGGTGCTGCGCGGCGCCGACCTTGGCGACGTGGCCGTGGTGGTGACGCGCTACTTCGGCGGGACGCTCCTGGGCACCGGCGGCCTGGTGCGGGCCTACGGCGACGCGGTGAAGGCCGTGCTCGAGGCCCTGCCGCGCGGCGAGCGGGTCGAGCTGCGCCCCCTGGTGGCCGCGGTCAGCTATGGGGCCTACGCGGCCGCCCGGCGGGCGCTGGAGGGCGAGGGGGCGACGATCGTGGACGAGCAGTTCGGGGCCGAGGTGCGCCTGAGCGCCCAGGTCCCGGCCGACGCCCTGGAGCGCGCCGCGACCGCCCTCGCCGAGGCCACGGCGGGGCAGGCCCGCGTCGAGAGCGAGTAGCGCGCCCGAGCAGGGCTGAGGGGTTGCCGCTCCCAGGCCGGGCGACCACGTGGGGTCGCCCGTACCTGCTGCGCTCGGG
>DAOLDO010000497.1:0-5280 GCA_035327325.1 Chloroflexaceae bacterium
CCGCGCGGCCCCGCCGCTCGCGCTCGGCCTCGGCGATCAGATCGGCATGCTGCAACTGGCGGGTGCTGTAGAACTGGTCCGGATGCATGGCCCTCTCCTTGTGTGGCATTGCCTGTTCGACCTGAACGCAGTAAAGCATCTGCAGCGAGCGGTTTGCTAGGCCTTGAGCGATAGCGGAGGCGATACAGTTGCGCTTGGGATGTTCTTCACGAGCGATATGAAAAGCGATATCCGGGCTCGCCCACCCCTTTACAACAATGAATCCGATCTATAAAATGCCACTATCCACATTGGCCCCAGCGGGAGGCAGGTAGCATGGAGGAGATCGTCTTCGGCCAGCTGGTCCGCGAGCGGCGCCGGGCGCTCGACCTGACCCAGGACGAGCTGGCGCGGCGCGTGGCCTGCGCCGCGATCACCGTGCGCAAGATCGAGTCGGGCGCCCTGCGCCCCTCCCAGCAGGTGGCCGAGCGCCTGGCGGTCGCCCTGGCGGTGCCGCCCGACGACCGGGCCGCCTTTGTGCATCTCGCCCGCCGCCCGCTCCCAGATGGCCGTGACACGCCGCTCACGCCGGCCGCCCTGCCGCCGGCGCCCGAGGAGGTCGGGCTCGAGGATCTGAGCGGCCGGGCGATCCGCGGCTACCAGCTCGGCGAGCGGATCGGCTCCGGCGGGTTCGGCGCCGTCTACCGCGCCGTGCAGCCGCAGGTCGAGCGCGAGGTGGCGGTCAAGATCATCCTGCCGCGCTTCGCCGACCAGCCCGAGTTCATTCGGCGCTTCGAGGCCGAGGCGCAGCTGATCGCTCGCCTGGAGCACCCCCACATCGTGCCGCTCTACGACTACTGGCGCGAGCCGGGGGTGGCCTACCTGGTGATGCGCCTGCTGCGCGGCGGCTCGCTCCACACCCTGCTCCAGCAGGGCCCGCCGCCCCTCGAGCAGGTCGCCGCGATCGTCGAGCAGATCGGCGCGGCGCTGCACGTGGCCCACCGCGCCGGGGTGATCCACCGCGACCTCAAGCCGGCGAATGTGCTGCTCGACGAGGCGGGCAACGCCTACCTGGCCGACTTCGGCATCGCCAAGGATGTGCATCGCCAGGCCGAGCTCAGCTTCGCCGGCGCGTTCGTCGGCTCGCCCGCCTACTCCTCGCCGGAGCAGATCCGCGCCGAGCCGGTCAGCCCGCAGACCGACATCTACGCCCTGGGCGTGCTGCTCTACGAGCTGCTGACCGGGCGGCGGCCGTTCCAGGGCCCCACCCCGGCGTCATACCTCGACCAGCATCTCAACGCGGCGACCCCCCCGCTGGCGCCGAGCCGGCCCGGCCTGCCGGCCAGCCTCGACACGACGATCAGGCGCGCGACGGCGAAGCTGCCCGCGGCGCGGTTCGCCAGCGTGGGCGACCTGCTGGCCGAGCTGCGCGACGCCCTGCGCGCTGGCGCCGGGCCTGCGCCGCCCCCGCCGACCGCCGCACAGACGGCCGCGCCGCCCACAGCCGTGCTCGACCTGAGCGACGCCGACAACCCCTACCAGGGCCTGCGGCCCTTCGACGAGGGCAGCGCCGCCGCCTTCTTCGGGCGCGAGACGCTGGTGCAGCAGCTGCTGACCCGCCTTGGCGAGGACGGCGAGCTGAGCCGCTTTCTGGCCGTGATCGGGCCGAGCGGCAGCGGCAAGTCGTCGGTGGTGCGCGCCGGCCTGCTGCCCGCGCTCCGCAGCGGCGGGCTGCCGGGCTCGGACCAGTGGTACATCGTGACGATGCTCCCGGGCGCGCGGCCGCTCGACGAGCTGGCCGTCGCCCTGCGCCGGGTCGCCCCGGCCGGCGTCGAGAGCGAGGATCTGCTGGCCCTGCTGCGGGCCGACCACCGCGGCCTCGTGCGCGCGGCCCGCCTGCTGCTGCCCGCCGAGCCCGAGGCCGAGCTGCTGCTGCTGATCGACCAGTTCGAGGAGCTGTTCGTCCTGTGCGACGACGAGGCGGCGCGCAGCCACCTCGTCGAGAGCCTGGTCGCCGCGGTGCTCGACCCGCGCTCGCGCCTGCGCGTGCTGATCACCCTGCGGGCCGACTTTATTGACCGGCCGCTCCAGTATGTCGATCTAGGCGAGCTGCTGCGCCAGCGCGGCGAACTGGTGCTGCCGCTCACGCCAGACGAGCTGGAGCGCGCGATCGTCGAGCCGGCGCGCTGGGCCGGGCTGACCCTAGACGACGGCCTGGCCGCCGCGCTCGTGGCCGACGTCGCCAACCAGCCGGGCGTGCTGCCGCTGCTGCAGCATACCCTGAGCGAGCTGTTCACGCGCCGGCGGGGCCGGCTGCTCACCCGCGCCGCCTACCAGGAGATCGGCGGGGTCAGCGGCGCCCTGGCCAACAGCGCCGAGCGTTTGGTGCGCGGGCTCGACCCCGCTCGCCAGGCCCTGGTGCGCCAGATCTTCCTGCGCCTGACCACGCCGGGCGAGGGGGCGGAGGACACCCGCCGGCGCGCGCCGCTGGCCGAGCTGCAGGGCCTTGGCGACGGCGCCGAGACCGTGATCGCGGCCTTCGGCGCGGCCCGCTTCCTGACCTTCGACCACGACCCGCTCAGCCGGGCGCCCACCGTCGAGGTCGCCCACGAGGCGCTCCTGCGCGAGTGGCCGCGGCTGCGCGGCTGGCTCGACGCCGCCCGGGCCGACCTGCGCCTGCAGCGCCGGCTGGCCCAGGAGGCCGCCGAGTGGGAGCAGGCCGGGCGGGCGGACGACTACCTCGCGAGCGGGGCGCGGCTGGGCCAGTACGAGGCGCTCGCCCAGGGCGAGGCGATCACCCTGACGGAGCGCGAGCGCGGCTACCTTGCGGCCGGCCTGGCCCGGCGCGACCGGCAGGCGCTCGAGGAGCGCGAGCGCCAGGCGCGCGAGCTGGCCCAGGCCCAGGCCCTCGCCGAGGAGCAGCGGCAGCGGACCGAGGCGCAGCGCCGGGCCGCCCGGGGCCTGCGCACCCTGGTCGGCGCGCTCACCGTCTTCTTGCTGGTGGCCGGTGGCCTCGCGGCCTTTGCCGTGGGCCGGCAGCGCGAGGCCGAGACCAACTTCACCCGCGCCGAGGCCAACTTCACCCGCGCCGAGGCGCAGCGCCTCGCGGCAGAGGCGAACCGGATCATCGCACGCGAGGGCAACAGCGAGCTGGCGGCGCTGCTGGCGCTGCGATCGATCGGGCTGCAGTACACCCGGCAGGGCGACGAGGCGATTGAAGGCGCGGCCGGGCTCGAATTCGCCCGGCATATTCTGGCCGGACACCCGGCGGGCTTCGGATACGCCTTCTGGTCGCCCGACGGCGCCGCGATCTTCAGCGGCGGTTCGGATGAGATCATTCGCCGGTGGGATGCTGCGACCGGCGTCGAACAGGCGCAGCTCCCCTTCTCCAATGTTTTGTCACTTGCGATGATGCCGAGCGGCGATCAGCTGGCGGTTGGGTACGGGGATGGCCTGATCGAGCTGCGCGATCCGTCCACGCTGCAGCGGGTGGGGGAGTTTGCAGCGCTTTCCGGAGGGGTCAGTGGAATCGTATTCTCAGCAGACGGGCAGCAGATGCTTGTCTTTGACGATCAGCCGTCCGTCCACCTCTATGATGTCACCTCCCGCCGGCTGCTCCAGGAGCGATCGCTTTCGGGCGATATCTGGGCAGGACGCACGTCGGCTGACTTGCGTACGGTGGCCACTAGCGATCGGGAGGGCTTTATTCGCATTTGGAACCTCGACGATGGCAGTATCACGCGTGAGTGGCAGGCCCATAGCGATGTCGTGACGGCGCTCGACTTCTCCCCCGACGGCCAGAAGCTGCTCTCGGTAAGCCAGGATAGGTTGGCGAAATACTGGGATCTGGCAACCGGCGAGCTCCTCTACACACTCTCACCGGGAAATTGGCTCTGGGACGGGGATATTTCGCCTGATGGGCGCCGGATCGCGACGGTTGACGATACTGCAACCCTGGTGCTCTGGGACGCCGCTACCGGCGCCGAGGTGCGCCGCTACCTCGGACAGTATGACGTCATTTACGATGTCGAGTTCTCGCCCGACAGCCGCTCCATCTTGATCGTCGGCGAGGACGGCACAGTGCGGGTGTATGACGTTGCGCCACAAAGCCTGCCGCAGTTTCTCGACCACCCCTTCGGCGTCCTGAGCGCGGCGATCGCTCCCGATGTCGCAACCGTGTCAACCGGCGATCGGACGGGCATGCTCCGCATGTGGGACGCGCAAACCGGCGAGAAGCGCTGGGAACAGCAGGCGCACAGCAGGGATATCATCGGGATCATCTACCTGGGGGGTGGAGCGCAGATGATGACCACCAGCACCGACGATACCATGCGCCTCTGGGACGCGGCGAGCGGCGAGCTGATCTCAAGCATCACCAAGAATATCAACGCGATCGCCCCGATCGGCTTCGACGTGAGCCACGACGAGCGCTTTGTCGTGACACGCAGCGCGGATACCACGGCGATCTGGGAGATCGCGACCGGCGAGCAGGTCCGGCAGTTCGACAAACAGATGGCGTTCGCCATTTTCATGCCGGATGATACGGCTGTCGTCACGTTATACTCGGGGCCGCCCGAGAACGGCATCGTCCGTATCTGGAATATACGCACGGGCGAACTCGTCCACGAGTTTAAACCTAGCCCCGGACAGCGCATCGCGGGATTGGCTGTGACGCCGGACGGCAGGCATATCGCGGTCGGCATCACCGAGGGCGTGATCCAGCTCTGGGAGTACGGCACCTGGCGCGAGGTCGGGCAGTTTGTCGGCCACACCGGCAGGGTCCATCACCTGGTCTTCTCGCCCGACGGCCGCTTCCTGCTCTCGGCGGGCGCCGATCGCACCGCCCGCCTGTGGGACGTGGAGTCGCGCACGGAGCTGCGCCGGTACGTCCACGAGCAGCAGGTATGGCGGAGCGTGGCGTTTACGACCGACGGCACACAGGTTCTCACCGCCGGCGCCGACGGCGTCGCGCGGCTGCGGTACATCGCTCTTGACGACACGATCGCCGACCTCTGCTCGCGCGTGCAGCGCGACTTCACGCCCGAGGAGCGCGACCAGTACGGCGTACCCGACGACGGCCCCACGTGCCCGGGGCGGTAGCGGCCCCTGGTATATGTCGGCTGAGCTCCATGCCGGGTTTCGGACCTCACCCCCCTTCCCCCTCTCCGCTGCGGAGAGGGGGTGCCGCGCAGCGGCGGGGGTGAGGGCTGCGGCGGAAACAAGCCAGGAACGTCGGCCAAGCCGTACTAGTGCGCTTTCAGCGCAGGGTCTCGGGTGTAGGGCATAGGGTATGGCGTCCTG
>DAOLDO010000498.1:0-5268 GCA_035327325.1 Chloroflexaceae bacterium
CGCCGCGCGAGGCCGACGACGGAGTAGCCGGGCGGCGTGGGGAGAACTGGCCGCCCTGGCGACGGCTACCCCTCCTGGGCGCTCAGCTCCCGCGCCAGCCAGCGCGTCTCGAGGGCGTCCACGTAGACGGCGACGGCCCGCGCGATGAATGGCGGGAGGTCGGGGTGGATGGCGGCGAAGAAGGCGTAGAACTCGGGGTCGTGCTCGTAGGTGTAGCCGAGCCCGGCGAGCAGTTCGAAAGACGGCTCGTAGAAGGCGCGCAGGTGCTCGTGCCAGCGGGCCAGGATGGCCTGGGTCTGCTCGCTGTCCACGCCCGTCGGCATCGCCTCAGCCAGTTCGAGGTAGATGCGCCGGCCCTGCTCCACGATCTGCCGCTGGCGCTCGGGGCCGTAGCTCTTCCAGCGGGCGCTGGTCGCGGCGACGGTGTCGGCGCCGTAGCGGCGCGCGGCCTCCTCCTCGTAGCGCCGCTGCTGCTCGTCGCTGAAGCCCTCGAAGGCCCTGCTCATATCGCCCATCCTCTCATCTCCAGCAAGGTGCGTGATCGTGCGGTCCACCGTGGCGATGAGCCGCTGCATGCGGCCGATCTTCGCCTCCAGGGCGTGGCGGTGCTCGCGCAGCTCGGCCACCAGGTCGAAGTCGGGGCGCTCCAGGATCTGCTTGATCTGCCCGAGTCCCAGGTCCAGCTCGCGGAAGAACAGGATCTGCTGGAGCCGAAAAAGGTCGGCGTCGGCGTAGAAGCGGTAGCCGTTGGCGCCGACCGCGGCGGGCTTGAGCAGCCCAATCTCATCGTAGTAGTGCAGGGTGCGGACGCTGACGCCCGCGAGCCCCGCAAGCTGCTTGACCGTGTACATCGTGCGAACCTCCTCGCGCACGATGGTACACCATCACGTAGCGTGAGAGTCAAGGGGCCCGCGGACGAGCGCGCCGATGGAGGCCAGGGCCCGGCTCAGACTCTGCTGACCTCAGCCTGGCGTGCGGCAACCTGCCCCGCCACGTGCTCGGCGTCCTCGGCCACGCCGTAGAGCAGCCCCGACTTGAACTTGTTGAGCCAGTGCAGCCCGACGAAGAAGAGGCCTGGCGTGGGCGTCACGCCCTGCCGCTGCACGGGGTAGCCGAACGGGTCGACGGCGAGGCCCGCGATCCAGCTGAAGTCGAAGCAGTAGCCGGTCGCCCAGATCACCGCGCCGATGCCGGCGTCGCGCAGCCCCAGCTCGCCGGGGCCGGCAGGCGGGGACCAGCGCTCAGGCTGCAGCTCGTCGTCGTCCGGGGGCGGCGCGTGGATGCCGGCCTCGGCGATCCGCCTGTCGAGCATGGTGCAGAGCCTGGCGGCGGCCTCGTCGGCGGCCCCGAGGTTCTGCTCCAGGTCGGGCGCGAGGCGCACGCGGTCGCCCTCGGCGTCGCTCACCTTGCCGAGCAGCACCATGCCCGCGCGGCCGAAGCGCCGCAGGTTGAGCGTCCTGCCACCGTCGCGCCCGCTCAGGTGCGCGTGGGCCTCGAAGCGCTCCGCCGGCGACTCGAGCTGGTCCACGCCCATGTCGAAGACGCCGAGCTCCCGCATCCAGTCCATCACGTCGCGGCCCCGGTAGCGCCGCGGGGCGCGCCCGGCCCGGCTCACCGAGAGGTAAACCTGGCGGCCCGCCCCGTGCAGCTCGTCGGCGATCTGCGCGCCCGACTGGCCCGATCCGACCACGAGCACCGCGCCGGCGGGCAGCTGGCCCGGGCCGCGGTACGCGGACGAGTGCAGCTGCGGCACCTGCGGGTCGAGCCGGCCGGCGCAGGCCGGCAGCGCCGGGCGCTGGAACAGCCCCGTGGCGACGACGAGGTTCCGGCAGCTGTAGGCGCCCGCGCTCGTCTCGACGCGGAAGCCGCCGCCCGCGGGCCGAGCTGCGGCGACGCGCACGCCGGTGCGCAGCGGCGGCTCGAACGAGGCGGCGAAGTCGGCGAGATAGCTGATGACCTCGTCGCGCCCGAGGTAGCCGCCCGGGTCGCCGTCCCAGGGGAATCCCGGCAGCCCGCACATCCCGTTCGGGGTGACCAGGGTGAACGAATCCCAGCGCTGGCGCCAGCTCGCCGCGACCTCGCTCTGCTCCAGAACAAGGTGCTCAACATCGTGCCGCTTCAGAAAGTAGCTGGTCGCCAGGCCGGCCTGCCCGGCGCCGACCACGATGGTGTTGATGGTCTCGGCCATGCTGCACTCCTTTCAGGCGGGAAGACCGCCGCCTCACCGGCCGAAGATCTGCGCCCGGTGCTGCTCGGTGGCGGGCGCCAGGTCGGGGCCGGCGGTGAGGGTGTCCGGCAGAAAGAAGGGGTCGGCCTCCAGGCGCGGCAGCACGTGGGCGCGCAGCGCGTCCGCCTCTGGCCCGGGCTGTAGAAACACCTGCGTGAACCAGGACTCGGCGGTGCGTACCATGGCGTAGCAGCGGTCGTGCGCGGCGGCGTAGGCGTGGCCGGCTGACTCCCAGTCGTCGTCGGCCAGCAGCGCGTCGCGCAGGAGGCGGGCGTCGCGCAGGGTCAGCGGCAGGCCCTGGCCCCAGGTCGGGTCGCTGGTCGCGGCCGCGTCGCCGACGAGGGCGATGCCGCCCCGGTAGGGGTGCTCTACCCACGACTCCGCGCTCTCGAAGGTGGCGAGCGGCCCCGCCTGCCGGGCGCCGTCCAGGAGCCCCTCCGCCAGCCCGCTGCGGGCGCACTCGGCCAGGAAGCGCGCGAAGTCGGCGCCGCCGCTGAGCCGCACGCCGCCCTGCGCGGGGGAGGCCAGGTACGCCCGGCCGGAGCTGGGCGTCTGGGGGAAGTAGAGCACCATGCGGGCGTCGGTCGGGTTGAGCATACAGACGCTGGTCTCCGCCGAGGCGGCGACGTTCTCCAGCAGCACGCCGGCGAAGAGGGTCGTGGGGCTCGCCTCGCGCGCGGCGAAGCCGCCCCACCCTCTCGCCCCCGACGAGCGCCCGTCCGCGCCGACCACGAGGCGCGCGGCGACGGTGGCCGGGCCGCCGGCCGTCTCCAGCCGGACCCGCAGGCCGCCATCGCGCTCCACCAGGCTGACGCGCGCCCCGCGCCGGACCTCGGCCCCCGCCGCCTCGGCGGCGCGCAGCAGGGCCTCCTGCATCAGCGGGTGGTAGATGCAGAGCGCGGGCAGCTGCTGGGGGGTATCCTCCACGAAGTCGCGCGCCCGCAGCTGCTCGGGGCCGGCGTACTCGGTCCAGTAGCGCGGGTGGTGGCCGCCGGCCTCGATCAGGGCGGCGTAGAGGCCCAGCTCCCTGGCCTCCGCGACGCCCCAGGGGAACAGGAGCTCCCCGCGCACGCGATCCCTAAACTGCGTCTCGCGCTCGACGACGAGCACGCGATAGCCGCGCGCGGCCATCGCGAAGGCGACCGCCGCGCCCCCAACGCCGCCGCCCACAGTCACGAGGTCATAGTTCGCCATACACGCCTCGCTCTCAAACCTCGGCCGCGTCTCCTGCCGGCAGCCCGCCGGGTGCCGGCCTGCGCCAGCGTCCGGCGGGCCGGCCGTAGTGACAAGCATAGGGCGTGCGCCGGGGCGTGTCATGGGTGGCGGCACGTATCCGCGCACGTATCTTGCGCGGGTCGTGGGTGGAGGAGCGGGGGCGTCCACAGGACGAGCGGGGGCGCCTCAGGCTCGCGCGCTGCCCGGTTCCAGGCCGTGCCGGAGGGCGAAGGCCGCCGCGGCGACGCGGGCGCTGGGGCCGCTCAGCTCGAGCTTGGCGTAGATATTCGAGATATGCCGCTCGACGGTGCGGACGCTCAGGACGAGGGCGCGGGCGATCTCCTGGTTGCTGCGGCCCGCAGCGATCAGGCACAGCACCTCGCACTCGCGCGGGGTGAGGCCCGCCGGGACGGGTGGGGCGGCGCGCCGGGGCGGGCCCGCGCACGCGGCGAGGAGCTCGGCGGCGCGCGCGGCGTCGGGCTCGGCCCCGAGCCGCCCCAGCGTGTCGAGGGCGGCCCGGGCCTGCCGCCCCGCGTCCTGGGGGCGGTCGAGGGCCAGCAGCACCTCGGCGAGGCCCAGGCGCGCCTGGGCCGCCTCGTAGGGCGCGCCGCTGCGCGCCCAGTCGTCGGCCGCGTCCTCGAAGCAGCGCCGCGCCCGCGCGAAGTCGGCGGCCCCGGCCGCGACCAGGCCCTCGTTGAAGCTGGCCGCCGCCCGCATCGGCCGCGTGCCGACCTGCTCGGTCACGGCGCGCAGGTCGGCCAGGACGCCCTCGGCGCGGGCTTGCTCGCCCCGGGCGACGAGGGCCGGCACGAGCAGCTCGAGCCCGCCGAAGCGCTCCATGCGGTTGTCGGCGGGGATGGTGCGCTGGTAGCGCTCGGCCAGCTCGACCGCAGCCTCCAGATCGCTCTGCGCCAGAGCCATGCCCGCGCGCACGAGCAGGCAGATGTCCCCGGCGAGGGCGCGGAAGGGCGGGGCCTCGGCGCGCGCGAGCAGGGCCGCCGCCGCCTCGAGCCGGCCCTGGCGGCAGCGCAGATCGGCGAGCCGCACCAGGGCCTCGGCGGCCAGGGCCGGCTGCGCGGCCTCGAGCTCGGCGATCGTGGCGACGAGCTCGGCCTCGGCCCCGGCCCAGTCGCCCTGCGAGATGAGCAGGCCGGCGTAGTGGGTGCGGCAGAAGAAGACGAGCGTCGGGTGGCCCCAGCGCTGCGCCAGGTCGCCCATGCGCGCGATCCACTGCGCCGCCCGCTCGTAGTCCCGCGTCCACTCGCAGGCGAAGATCAGGCAGCAGCAGGACGTGCAGGCGGCGTCGATGTTGCGCATCTCGCCGGCGACGGCCGCGAGGGTCGCCTCGTCCAGGCGGCGCATGCCCTCGGCGACCTGGCCCTGGCTGACCAGGGCCAGGCCCTCGCAGGCTAGGGCCATCATCTCGAGGTCGAGGTCACCCACGGCGCGGCCCAGGGAGGCAGCCTCGGCCGCCAGCCGCCCCACGGCGCCGAAGTCGTGGTCGGCCCAGCCGGTGATCTGCGCCTCGACCACCGTCAGCCAGCCCGCCTCGGCGCACGGCTCCGCTCCGGCGAGCAGGCGGCGCCCCCGATCCAGCCAGCCCCTGGCGATCGCCGTCTCGCCGCGGAAATAGAAGTGGTCGATCGCCAGGCTGGCCGCGACCCGCGCGGCGCCGCGCCGGTCGCCGCCCTGGCGGTAGAGCCTGTAGGCCCGCTCGCGCGCCTCGAACGTCGCGGCGGCGTCATTGAGTCCCCACGCGGCCATGCCCAGGCCCTCCAGCGCCTCGGGCGTCTCCTCGGCGCGCAGCGCCTCGGCGAAGCAGGAGC
>DAOLDO010000499.1:0-5264 GCA_035327325.1 Chloroflexaceae bacterium
CGTGCGGCTCCCCTCTCCATATTGGAGAGGGGGCGGGGGGGGGAGGTCTGCGGCGGCACCAGGCTGGAAGGCGCATACGAGCCACGCCTTAGCGCCCCTGGTGGTCGAGGATCGCCCGCAGCACCTCGTTCGGCAGGGGCGCCGGGTCTACGTTGGCCTCGTTGAAGCCGGCGACAATCGTGATCTTGCTCTCGGGGAGGTACCAGAGGGCGGCGCGGTAGCCGCCGATGCCGCCGATGTGGCCGAGGGCGAGGGTGGCCGAGGCGGAGTGGCCGCGGCCGACCGGCATCCGGTAGCGCATGACGCCGAGGCCGTACTCGAGGCCGCGCAGCCCGAACGAGCTGCCGGCGTCCACGAAGGTCAGCATGCTGGCGAGGGAGCGCCGCGACATCAGCCGGCCCTCGAAGAGGGCCTGGCCGAACACGGTCAGGTCGTCCACGGTCGAGACGATGTTGCCGGCACCCCAGGCGAACGAGGGGTGGAGGTCGGTCCAGTCGCCGTTCCCGGCGTACCCGCGCATCAGCGGCCCCGTCACCCGGTCGTCCGGCACAACAAAGGTGTTGCGCAGGCCGAGCCGGTCAATCACGCGCTGGTGCACCTCTTCCGCGAGGCTGTTGCCGGTGACCTTCTCGATCAGCATGCCGAGCAGCACGTAGTCGGTGTTCGAGTAGCGCCAGCGGCCGCGCGCGCCGGGCTGGAAGTACGGCCCGCGCTCCACGGCGACCGCCACCAGCTCGGTCGGGGCCCACACGCGCCTTGGGTTCTGGAGCACGCGGCGCATGAAGGGGTTGTCGAGATAGTCGTTGAGGCCGCTGGTGTGGTTCATCACCTGGCGCAGGGACATGCGGTCGGCGGCGGGCACCACGCCCGGCATCCACATGCCGATCGGCGCGTTCAGGTCGAGGGTGCCCTCCTCCACCAGCTGCATCGCGACCGTGGCGACGAAGAGCTTGCTCAGGCTGCCGATGCGGAAGCGGTGGGCGGGCTCGACAGGGGCGCCCTGGCGCCGGTCGGCCAGCCCCCTGGTGCCGTGCCAGGTCTGGTAGCCGGGCACGCTCACGGCCACGGCGACGCCGGGGACGCTCTGGTTGCGCGACACGCCGGCCAGGGCGCGTTCGAGGGAGGCGACCAGGGCCGGGTCGAGGGCCCGCGCGGCTCGCTCGGCCGGGGCCGCCCGCGACGCCGGGGGGAGGGCCCCGAGGCAGAGCAGCAGCGCGGCCAGGGCGACGGACAGGGCGCTCCGGAGGCGGCCGGGCGCGGGCGCGGTCGCTACAGTGTTCCTCCGCACTTGGAAGCCTTTCTACCTGAGCCAGGGCCTCCCGGCCGGTTCGGGACGGCCGCGCGTCTGGACAAATGGAGCGCCCAACGCAGTGCGATAGCCCTGGGTTGATGGCCCATCCGTATAAGCGTGGGCGCAGCGGTATGCCCGTGGCTTCGCAAGATCTGTGCGAGGCGAGGCGTGGACGGTTGTGGCGCGCAGGGGTGACGGGTGTTGATCTTGTAACATATTGTAGCGGGTTTTGTGGTATAACTTGCGCAGCAAAAAATTGCCGGCGCAAGTGCTGTCGCTGTTCCGCCGCGCCCACGTACGGCCCTCTACCCTGGAAGCTCTCCGCATGCCTCGTTTGCTTGCCCTGTTGGCACTGGTGCTGCTGCTCTCCTCCTGCGCCGCCCCGCCCCCGGTCGCCTCGGTGGAGGCCGCCGCCCTCCCTCGGGTCCAGCCGACCCTCCAGCCGAGCGTCACCCCCCGGCCGCCGGCCACAGCGGCCCCCACAGCCGTCCCCACCGGCGCGCCCATCGTCATCCCCACGGCGGTCGCGACGGCCACCCTCCCGCCCCCGCCCCCGGAGCCCCGCTACGACCTGGTCCTCCTCGGCGGCTCCCTGATTGACGCGACCGGCGCCCCCGCCCTCGACGACGCCGCCGTGGCCATCGCCGACGGCCGCATCGCCGCCGTCGGCCCCGCCGCGACCCTCGCCTTCAGCCCCGACACCCCCGTCCGCGACGTCCGCGGCGCCACCATCCTCCCCGGCTTCATCAACGCCCACGTCCACATCGCCGGCCTGAGCGACGACCAGCTGCGCGGCTGGACCAGGGCCGGCGTGACCACGATCAGAGACCTCGCGGGCGACCTGGACGCGCAGCTCGCCCGCCGCAACAGCCTGGACGCCCGCGACGACCCCGGCCTGCCGCGCCTGCTGGTCGCCGGCCCGATCGTGACCGCCCCGGGCGGCTACCCCTTCGCCGTGGCCGACCCGGCCCTGCGCGTGGCCGGCTGGGGCGTGCGCGGCCCCAACGAGGCCCAGGCCGCCGCCGCCGCCCTCGCCGACGCCGGCGTGGACCTGGTCAAGCTCGCCGTGAGCGGGCGCACCGACGTGAGCTGGCCCGAGCTGGCCGACGCCGAGATCGCCGCCATCGCCGAGACGGCCCGCGCCCGCGGGCTGCGGGTGAGCGCCCACATTGACCGGGCGAGCGCCCTGCGCCGGGCGGTCCTGAACGGAGTGAACGACGCCGCCCACAGCCCGCGCGACCACCTGCCCGACGCGGTGATCGCGCTGCTGGTCGAGCGGGGGGTCACGCTGACGCCGACCATCGCGGTGTACGAGGCCCTGGCCTTCCACCGGGGCAAGGGGGCGGAGTGGCGGCGGCTGACCCAGCCGGTGATGTACGACAATGTACGGCGCTTCGTGGCGGCGGGCGGCACCCTGGCCCTGGGCGACGACTACGGGGGCGTGCCGGGCATGCCCGTGGGCATGCCCATGGCCGAGCTGCGCCACTGGCAGGCCCTGGGGCTCACGGCCGAGCAGATCATCGTGGCGGCCACGCGGGGCAGCGCGATCGCCTGCGGCATCGCGACCGAGGTGGGCACGGTGGAGCCGGGCAAGGTCGCCGACCTGCTGGTGGTGCAGGGCGACCCGCGAGAGGACCTCGGCGCCCTGGCCCGCCCGCTGCTCGTGCTGCGCGGCGGCCACCCCGTGGAGTAGTCGCAGCAGCGCGGCGACCCGCGGCCACCGGCGGCGACCAGGGCGCTGCCCCAAGCTCGCTCTTCGCCGTGGCCGCGTTTGGCACGATTCTTGCGTGCCTGCATTGTTCACCTTGCTCTCTAGTGCGCAGCGCCACCGGTCGTGGGCGGGACGATCAGCGCCGACCGATCGTAGACTAGAGCTACGCTTTCATCTTCGCCAGGTCCCGGCCCCTGGCGCCGGCCACCGAACGTCTTGCAGGAGGCCCGCCCGTGCTGGTGTCACTCACCGCCGCCGATTTCCTTCGCTACCTCACCTGGGCTATCTTCCTGCTGATCGGGCTCTGGGTCGTCCTGCAGGCCATCAGGCGCCCGACCGTGGTGAATATTGACGTGGCCCTGCTCTTTGGCGGCCTGGCCACCGCGATCATCCTCAACGCCCTGATCCAGCTCGGGCTGCTCCCGGCGACCGTGGTGCTGAGCAGGCTGATCTCGAGCGGGATCATCGCCATGCCGTTCCTGCTCGTCCGGCTGATGGACGACGTAGTCGGCCTGCCGCCGCGGCTCGTGCGGATCTTCATGGGCGCCTTCGCCCTCTACCTCGCGGCCTTCTGGCTGGTGCCCGCCGAGATCATCACGGCCTTCGCGCTGCCCCTGGTGCTCGGCCTGTTGGCGACGCTGGTCTACGTCGTGGTTGTCGGGCTGCGCGCCGTGCGCGCCACCCAGGGCGTCACGCGGCGCCGCCTGATCGCCGTGAGCGCCGGCTCGCTGTTCCTGGCTCTCAACTTCGGCGCCGGCCGGCTGCCGCTCGCGCCCGAGGACGTCCGCTCCCTGGTGGACATCTTCGGCGTCGCGGCCGGGGTCAGCTACTACGTGGGCTTCGCGCCCCCGCGCTGGCTGCGCCGGATCTGGCAGGGGCCCGAGCTGCGGGCCTTCCTGGCCCGCTCGGCCAGCCTCCCGCAGGTCGAGGACACGACCGAGATGCTGCGCGCCCTGGAGCAGGGGGCCGCCGCGGCCCTGGGGGCGCCCCACGCGAGCCTGGGGCTGTGGGACGCCGCCGCCGAGGCGATCCACTTCCCGACCTTCGAGTCGGCCATCCCCGTCGCGGCGACGAGCGACCTGCCCGTGGCGCGGGCCCTCCGGCTCCAGCAGCCGATCTTCTCCCGCGACACCCACTACGACCCCGCCCTCGAGAGCCGCTTCCGCCTGCGCGCGATCGCCCGCGCCGTCCTCGCGGCGCCGATCATCATGGGCGGGCAGCGGCTCGGCGTGCTCAGCGTGTACGGCCCCCGCGTCTCGCTCTTCGCCGAGGACGACCTCGAGCTGCTCCAGCTTCTGGCCGAGCAGACCGCCGTCGTGCTCGAGAGCCGCCGCCTGGGCGAGCGTACCTCGCGGGTCCGCGCCCGCGAAGAGGCGGCGCGGCTCAAGGAGGACTTCCTCTCGACCGCGGCCCACGACCTGAAGACACCCCTGACGACCATCGTGGTCCAGGCGCAGCTGGCGGCCCGGCGGGCCGCCCGCAACCCCGACGCGCCGGCGGACCAGGCCGGCCTGCAGCGCATGGTCACGGAGAGCGAGCGGCTGCGCGCGATGGTGCTGGAGCTGCTCGACGCCGCCCGGGCCGAGCAGGCGCAGCTCGTCGGCATGCGCGAGCCGGTGGACATGGCGGCCCTCGTGCGGTCGGCGACCGCTCGCCTCGCCGACGGCCAGCACCGCGTCGCCGTCGAGGCGCCCGAGCAGCTGGTGGGCTCCTACGACGCGCGGCGGATCGCGCAGCTGGTAGACAACCTGGTCGAGAACGCCGTCAAGTACAGCCCCAGGGGGGGCGAGATCGCCGTGCGCCTCTGGGAGGACGAGGCCGGCGTGCAACTGACGGTGAGCGACCGGGGCATCGGCATCCCCGCCGAGGACCTGCCCTACCTCTTCGAGCGCTTCCACCGCGGGGCGAACGTTGACGACCGGCGCTTCCCCGGCTGGGGCCTGGGCCTCTCGATCTGCCGGCGCATCGTCGAGCAGCACGGCGGCACGATCGCCGTGCGCAGCCGGGAGGGGGAGGGCAGCACCTTCGCCGTGACCCTGCCCGCCGCGCCCGCGCCCGAGGAGCCGCAGGTCGCACCCCCGCCCCACCCCATCCCCGACGGTCGCCACGCCAGCCTGCCCCCCCCGGCCCCCGCCCCCTGAGAGCGATTGGGGCTAAGGCAAGGCTGCAGACGGGCTCACTCCGCTTGACGGTCGCTGCGGACCTCACCCCCGCCTCGCTGCACTCGGCTCCCCCTCTCCTGCAGGAGAGGGGGACGGGGGG
>DAOLDO010000500.1:0-5254 GCA_035327325.1 Chloroflexaceae bacterium
CGCGCCGGCCTGGCGGCCCTTCGCCCCGGCGATCGAGCTCGGCCCCGCCGGCGCGGGCCGGCCCGTCACCCTGCGCCTGCGCGACGGGGCCGGCAATGTCTCGGCGCCCTTCGTTGCGCCCACCCGCTACCAGGTCGCCCTGCCCACCCTCGCCCGCTGAGTGGAGCAGACCCTCGCGGAGCAGGACGGACACGTGCGCTCCACCAAGGTGAAGCGCGCTTGTCCATGCTTGCGCCCTGTGGCACAATAATTGAAGAAGGCTTTGGTATGCATATTGGCCGAGAGGCGCTCCGCCCGGAGGCGGAAATTTCGTGCAAAACCTTGACAAATAGTGTGCAACTCTGTACCGTTCATAAGGCGCCCCAATTGCAGAGCTGAGCGAACAGCCGCTCCAGGGGCGACTGAAAGGGATTGGCGATGGTCCAGGCAACCAGACGCTTCGAGTTCTCCGCGGCGCACCGCTACTGGCGCGACGACTGGAGCGCCGAGGAGAACGAGCGCGTCTTCGGCAAGTGCACGAGCCCCTACGGCCACGGCCACAACTACACCCTCGACGTCACGATCACGGGCGAGCTCGACCAGCGCACGGGCATGGTCTTGAACATGACCGAGCTGAAGGCGATCGTCAACGAGGTGCTCGAGGAGTTCGACCACCGGCACCTCAACGAGGACACGCCATACTTCCGCGATCGGCTCCCGACCACCGAGAATCTGACGCGCGTGCTCTGGGGCCTGATCGCGGCCCGCCTGCCGGCGCAGGCCCGCCTCGTCCGCCTGCGCCTCTACGAGACGAGCGACCTGTGGGCCGAGTACGACGGCGCCGACGAGACGACCTTCGCCCGAGCCTACACCTTCGCCGCCGCCCACAGGCTCCACGCGCCGGCCCTGAGCGCCGAGGAGAACCGGGCGATCTACGGGAAGTGCAACAACCCGAACGGCCACGGGCACAACTACACCGTCGAGGTGAGCGTCGCCGGGCCCGTGGATGGCGCGACCGGCATGGTGATCGACCTGGCCGCGATGGACCGCACCGTGCGGGCCGTGCTCGACCGGCTCGACTTCCACCACCTCGACCGCGAGATCGCCGCCTTCGCCGCGCGCCCCTCCACGGCCGAGAACATCGTCGTCTACCTCTGGGACGAGCTCGCGCCCCGCTTCGAGGGCCGCCTGCGGCACCTCAAGCTGTGGGAGACGCGCAAGAACGTCTTCGAGTACGCCGGCCCGCGCCCCTGAGGCGCCGCCCCGGCCCGCGCAAGATGGTCCCCGGGCCGACCCGGGCTCTCATTCCGCGCCCCAACGGCGCGTGTATCGGCGTCGCCCGCGGCGCCGAGCAGGAAGTGAACTATGAACATCAACGGCAATGGCAAGTCGCGGCACGGCGCCCTCGCGGAGTTCGACGAGCACGAGTACGAGACCCTGATCGTGCCCGGCCGCGGCAAGCTCGAGGGCGTCAGCTTCAGCTCCGACCCCCGCATCGAGGGCGCCGTCCGCGAGATCCTGGCCGGCATCGGCGAGCAGCCCGACCGCGAGGGCCTGCTGAAGACGCCTTCGCGGGTGGCCAAGATGTACGCCGAGCTCACGGCCGGCTACCATATTGACCCCCAGGCCCTGATCAACGACGCGATCTTCAGCGTGGACTATGACGAGATGGTCCTGGTGAAGGATATTGACTTCTACAGCCTGTGCGAGCACCACATGCTGCCGTTCATGGGCCAGGTCCACGTGGCCTACATCCCCAACGGCAAGGTGGTGGGCCTGAGCAAAATCCCGCGCATCGTCGAGATGTTCGCCCGGCGCCTCCAGGTGCAGGAGCGCCTGACCGTGCAGATCGCCGACTTCATCAACACCCACCTCGAGCCTCAGGGCGTCGCCGTCGTGGCCGAGGGCGTGCATATGTGCTCGGTGATGCGCGGCGTCAAGAAGGCCAACGCCAGCATGGTCACCTCGGCCATGCGCGGGGTGTTCCGCGACGACCCCAAGACCCGCCACGAGTTTATGGCCCACGTGGGTCGCTCGCGCGCGTACGAGGGCTAGCCTGCGATGGCGACCAGCCGCTCGATCCTGATCGCCGGGGCCAGCCGCGGCATCGGCCGGGCCGTCGCCCTCGCCATGGCCGCCCCCGGGGCGCGCCTGACCCTGGCGGCTCGCTCGGCCGAGGCCCTCGAGGTGGTCGTCGCCGAGGCCAGGGCCAAGGGCGCCGAGGCGGTCGCCGCGCCGTGCGACCTCACCGCCGAGCCCCACGTGCGCCGCCTCGTCGAGCAGGCCGCCGGCGGGGGGACGCTCGGCGTGGTCGTACACAGCGTCGGCGGCGCCCTGGTGGGGCCGTTCGAGCAGCTCGAGCTGGGCGCCTGGGAGGAGCAGCTGCGCGCGCAGCTCACCAGCCTCTTCCTGGTCTGCAAGCATGCCGCGCCGCGCATGGGCCCGGGCGGCCTGATCGTCAACATCGGCTCGGTCGCGGCCCGCCAGGCATTCCCGGGGTGGGCCGCCTACAGCGCCGCCAAGGCCGGCGCCCTGGCCTTCATGGCCGCCGTGCGCGAGGAGCTGCGGCCCCGCGGCGTGCGGGCCACCACGGTGCTGGTCGCCGCCACCGACACCGGCCTGTGGGACGAGGTGCCCGGTAGCTGGGACCGGGCGAGCATGCTCAGCACCGCCGAGGTGGCCGCCGCCGTGGCCGCCCTGGCCGCCCACCCGCCCCACGTCGCCGTCGAGGAGCTTATCGTGGGCCACGTGGCGGGCCGCCTGTAGGGCCGCGGCCCCTCCAGGGTCGCAGCCAGGCCCACCAGACCGCCCAGCCGAGGGCGGACGCGGCGAGGGCCGCCCACACCACGGCCCACACGGGCGCGGGGATGAAGGTCAGCTCGGCCATCGCCGCCGCGTCGCTGCGCGGCGCGGGCCCCGCCGCCGTGGTGACGCCGAAGAGGGTCCACAGGTCGCCGAAGGCGCTGAGCCCCAGGTGGAAGCCGAGCAGGTTGAGCAGGAAGGTCGCCCAGGCCGCGCCGGCGCGCCACGCGGCGAGCAGCAGCAGCGCGCCAAGGCCGACGCCCGCCAGCAGGGTGAGCAGGCCGCCGAGGGCCTGGGCGCTGATCAGCGTGGGCAGGGCGTAGCGCAGGGTGAGCAGGGCGAGGGCGGCGCCGAGGCCCCCGAGGGCCAGCCGGCTGGCCCGCGCGTTCCGCCCGACGGCGATCAGGGCGGCGCCCACCAGGGCCACGCCGACGTAGCCTGCGGGGATGATCAGCAGACGCAGCCCGCCGGCCGTGTAGGCCAGGCCCGAGCCGTCGGCGAAGACCACGAAGCGCAGGAACGCGCCGCCGGTGAGCAGCGCGGCCAGCCCGTGGGCCAGCTCGTGGACGAGGGTGGTCAGCAGGCGCAGCGGGTAGGCCAGGGGCCCGAGCCACCCGGCCGCGAAGGCGACCAGGGCCGCCGGCAGGGCCAGGGCCGCGGGCGCGAGGGCCCCGCCTGTAGCGGCCGGGCCCGGTTCGGGCGGGTGCTGCATCGGAGCCTCCGCGTCGTCTCGGGTCGTTCCGCCGAATAGACGCGCGGCGGCCGCCGAAGGTTGCCCCCGCGGGCGGGCCGAGGCCAGGCGGCCGAGGAACCGGCGCTCCGCCGGCCGACGAGGCTTCGCCGCCTGACGATGGCCAGCCTTTCGGCGCGCCACGGCTCGGCGCCGGCCAACGCTCCATGGTGCAGATCCCGGGCGTGTGTGCCGAGAGCACAGCACGCCCCTTCCTGCCCCACCGGGCCGCGGCGAGCGGGGAGCCCAGTGTACACCCGGGCGACCTTTTCGGGCATGATCGGCGCGGCCCGGCCTTCAGAACGCCATATCCGATGCCCTAGACCCGACACCCTGCGCTGAAGGCGCACCAGTGCTCCCCGAGCGCCCCTTTCCTTACCCCTGGCGCGCGGAGCGCGTCAGGCCGGCCACGATGAGCGCGCCGGCGACGAGGTGCATCGCCGAGAGGCTCAGGCGCGTGCTCAGCTCCACGGGCAGGCTCAGGGGCCCGCCGAGCGACAGCAGGGCGAAGGCCGCCGCGACGACCAGGAAGATCGTGGTCGCCCTGCGCGTGAGGCGGCCGAGGGCCCAGTACAGGGCGGCGGCCGCGATGGCCGGGACCGTACAGGCCACGACGATGGCGAGGATGGGCAGAGGCGTGGCGGGCGCGCCCGGGCCGCCCATCGGCACCAGCAAGGGCGCGCCGAGGGCGCCGGCGACGAAATAGACCAGGATGTTGGCGACCCCGGCGGCGAGGCCGGCGAGCAGGCCGACGAGCAGCGTGCGGCCGAGGGCGGTCTGCCCGGCGCGGGCGGCGGCGGGGCTGGCGGTGACGGTCATGGCTGTCCCTCCTGGTTTTTATTAGCCGACTAAGTATATGCCTGCACAACGCCCAAAACGGGGCGCGTGGGGTAAGCGGGGCGCGAGGGGGAGCCGTCGCTCCGTCCGAGCGATGCCGAGAGGGTGGGCCCGCGGGGCGGCCACACCGGGCCGCACGGCTCGGACGCGCTACGCCTCGGCCAGGTTCTCGCGCATGTGGTTCAGGAGGCGGCGCAGGAGCGCCTGCTCGTCGGCGCTGAGGCCGGCGGTGGCCCTGGCCTCGACGGCGGCCCAGGCGGCGACCACCTCCGCCTCGAGGGCGCGGCCCTTGGTGGTCAGGTAGACCCGCGAGATCCGAGCGTCCTCGCGGTCGGGGCGGCGCTCGACCAGGCCGTCGGCCTCGATACGCTGGAGCATCCTGGTCACGGTGGGCGGCTCGACGCAGAGGCGCTCGACCAGCTGCGACTGGCTGATCCCGTCGGCAGCCCAGAGCTGGAGCAGCAGCTGCTCCTGGCCGACCCGCAGCTCGTGCCGGGGCAGGGCCCTGAGGGCGCTGTCCACCGCGTAGCGGTGGGCCTTGCAGAGCTGGGCGAGGGCGTGGCCCACGCTCTGGTCGATCGCGTCGCACATGATCGCCGTCTTTCGTTTAGCTGGCTAAACAATACCAGGCGCAGCGCCCCTTGTCAAGGGCCTGTCGGCGGCGCGGCGCGGCTGTGGTAAGATGGGCCAGTTTTCCCGCGCCGAGCAACTGACGGAGGGGCCACAATGGGCCTATTGGACGGCAAGAAGGGGCTGATCCTGGGCGTCGCCAACGACCACTCGATCGCCTGGGGCATCGCGCAGGCGCTCCACCGCGAGGGCGCCCGCCTGGGCTTCACCTACGTGGGCGAGGCCCTCGAGCGGCGGGTCAGGCCCCTGGCCGCCAGCCTCGGCGCCGAGCTGGTC
>DAOLDO010000501.1:0-5254 GCA_035327325.1 Chloroflexaceae bacterium
CCCGATCGCTGGGGGCGGGCCCTCCGCGACCGCCTCGGCGACGGAGAGCACTGGCGTCACGCAGGCATCGAGCTCGGCGAGCAGGGGCCGCCACTGGGCGAGGGTGCGCCGGGCCACGGCGGGCGCGACCGCGGCGGCGAGGGCCTCCTGGTCGGCGTCAAACTGGCGGGCGGCCAGGTCGGGCCGCCCAAGGGCCGCGCAGAAGCGCGCCCAGAAGTGGGGCTCGAGGGCGGCCACGGCCAGGTGCCGGCCGTCCGCGGTCCTGTAGGCGCGGTAGTAGGCCACCTCGCCCGAGAGCAGGCGCGCCCCGGGGGCGGCCAGCTCGGCGGCGTACCAGGGCGCCATCAGCCAGCGCGCCGCGCCGAGCATCGGGGCGTCGAGGGCGCAGCCCAGGCCGGTGCGCGCACGGTCGTGCAGCGCCGCCAGGATGCCGGCGACCGCCGCGAGCCCGCTGACCAGGTCGGCCAGCTGCGTGCCCGGCAGGGCCGGCTCGTCCCCGACTGTGGTCGCCGCCAGGAGCCCCGCCAGCGCGACCATGTTCAGGTCGTGGCCGGCCCTGGCGCTCGCGGGGCCGCCGAGGCCGAACGCGCTCAGGGCGCAGTAGACCAGGCGCGGGTTGGCGGCGCGCAACGCGCCCGCGCCGAGGCCCAGGCGCTCGAGGGCCCCGGGGCGCAGCCCGTCCACCAGCACGTCGGCCGACGCCGCCAGCGCGCGCAGCTCCGCCGCGCCCGTCTCGCTCTTCAGGTCAAGCTCGCGCTCCTCCTTGCCCTCGTTGAGCAGCCCGTAGGCCGCGTCGAGGGGCGGGAGGGCGCGCAGCGGGTCGCCGCCGGGGCGGGCAACCTTGGTGACGCGGGCGCCGAGCCCGCGCAGGATCTGGGTGCAGGCGGGGCCGGGGAGGTAGGTGGCCACCTCGATCACATGGACGCCCGCCAGGGAAATCGCCAGGGCCATGGGAATCTCCAATCTCTCGTCGCCGGGGCTGGCGCCCCTTGAAGCTCGCCTGTCCCCATGGTACCCTGTCGAGTCACAGGGAAGCGCAGGGTCTCGGGTGTCGGGCTCAGGGTATGGCGTCCTGAAGCCCGAGACGCTTCGCCCGTGCCCGAAGTGGTCGCCCGGCCCGGATGCGCCATCCCCTCAAGATTGCTCGGACGGAGCACCAGGGACGGGCCAGGCAGGTCAGCCCTGGAGAGCCTGCCCGCCGGGGACGACCCCGCGGGCCTCGAGCAGCTCGGCTAGCTGATCGAAGGCGATGCCGTAGCGCGTCGCGATCTGCTCGGCGTAGCTGCGCCCCGCGGGCGGGCGCAGCACGATCTGGAAGCGGGGCGACGGGGCGGAGCGCCCGTCCGAGTCCGCGGGGGCGGCGAGGGCGACCATACTTACGGCGTCGCTGTCGCCGGGCGTGTCGGCGTTCAGCCGGTCGAGGTCGCCGGCGAGCTCGTGCAGGTGGGTCGTGTACACCGCCCGGGCCCCCAGGCGCCGCAGCAGGCGGACGACATCGCGCGCGATGTACAGGCTCTCGCCGGCGCTCGTGGTGGCGAAGGTCTCGTTGAGCAGCACCAGGCTGTGGCGGGTGACGCCCTCGAAGATGGCGCGCATGCGGCGGGCCTCGTCGCCGAAGCGCCCGGTCCCGCGCTCGAGCCGCTCCTCCACGGGGAAGTGGGTGAAGATCGCGTCGGCCGGGCTGAGGCGGGCCTGGCGCCCCGGGACGCGCAGGCCGGCCTGGGCCAGGACATGGGCCTGGCCGATGGCCTGCAGGTAGGTCGTCTTGCCGCCCTGGTTCGGCCCGGTGAGGATGACGATACGCCCCCGCGGCCCGAGGATGCTGTCGCTGGCGACCACGCGGTCGGCCAGGTCGCCGGGCTGCTGCCCGGCCAGGTGCAGGGCCAGCTGGAGGTTGTAGAGGGCCTCCACCTCGCAGACCCGCTCCTCAAGGGGGGCGATGGTGGGCCGGCAGAGGGGCAGGCCCGTGGCCGCGACGCGCCGCAGAAGCGCGACGGCGTAGGTGAACCAGATCGCCCCCGGCCGCAGCTCCACCAGGGCGCGGCCGCTGTGGGCGGCGTGCTGCCGCAGCTCCTGGGCCACGGGCCGCGTCACCTTCTCGAGCACCCTGGAGAGGTCGCGGAAGAGGGGCTCGAGCATCGGCTCGGCGCGCCGCGTGGGGCCGGCGAGGGGGGCGCCACCGCCGGTGATCATGCCCGAGCTCTCGGTGAGGAGCGGCAGCGTGTGGAGCGGGCCGATCCCGCGGCCGTGGGCCGCGGTCGCCCCGAAGAGCCTGGCCAGCAGCCCGCTCTCGGTGAAGCGCGTGGGGTGGACCGCCAGCAGCATGGCCTCCTCGGGCCGCAGGTAGGGGTCGAGGTTGACCCCGATCGTCACGCTGGCGCTGGCCCGCAGCTCGGCGAGCAGGGCGGGCAGCTCGGCGGCCAGGCGCGTGAAGGCGGGGTCGGCGCGCCGCGCCTCGACGTAGGCGCGCAGCCCGGCGAGGCTGGCCGAGCTGAGGTCGCGGGGCGCCGCCGCGAAGGCCGCTGCCAGCCCCTCGACGCAGCCGACCAGCAGCTCGAGCTCGCCGGCCCGCCGCGTCACCTCCTGGAGCGAGCTCTCGGCCGAGGCGGGGCGCGCGGTGAAGAGGGCCAGCTCATCCAGGGCGGGGAGCAGGGCGCCGAGGGTCGCGGCCAGGGCGGGGGCGGCCAGCAGGTCGTCGAGCACGTCCTGGCGGTAGGCGATCACTGCGGGGTCGGGGCAGAGGGTGAAGAGCACCGCCTCGAGGGCCTCGCCGTGGCCCGGCGCGGGCTCCATCGCCGCGACGATCGCGGCGAGCCCGAGGTCCTGCGCCACCTCGCGGGGGAGGCGCCAGGCGGGGTCGGGGGAGCGGCCGGGTGGCCAGAGCAGGCTCAGCTGCGGGCCGGCCGCGGGCTGGTCGTGGGTCATCGCAGCTCCCGTGAACAGGTGATCCGTGCCTGAGCGCAGGATACCATCACGGGGGCCGTGACCGTGTCACCCGGAGGGGTGCATCGTGGGCGCGGCCCTCTCCGGCGCGGCCTGGTTCTCCCATCCCGCGCCCTCGCTGTTCCAGGCCCACTGCCTTCCGGTTACGCTCGCGCAAAGCCGCAAAGCCGCAAAAAGATTGCGGCTTTGCGGCCCTGCAGGAGCCGTTTCTAATGCACATTCAGGCAACCCGTTCGGGCTTGGGCCAAGCGTCTCGGGCTTCAGGATGCCAGACCCTAGACCCTAGACCCTAGACCCTGCGCTGAAAGCGCACTAGGCCGCGCCGGCGCCCTCGGCCACGGCCTCGCGGAGCGCCGCGAGCAGCTCGGCCAGGTCGAGGCCGTGGTGCTGGGCGGCCACGGCGAGGGGCAGGGCCCCGCCGCAGCAGGTGTCCAGCCCGAAGCGCTGTAGCACGGGCAGGGCGGCGGGCGCGCGGGCGACGAGCTCGTTCAGGGTCTCGGTGGGCTCGATCGGGGTGACGGTGGTGGTCATTGGTCAGGTACCTCGTCAGTGGCGGGGCGCCGCACGGCGCGTCGCCCCAAGGTTCAGCAGCAGCTCGCCCATAAGCAGGGCGAAGAGGACCGCGGCGGCGAGCTGGGCCAGCCCGCCGGCGGCGAGGAGGGCCTGGGCGGGCGCCGCCGCCGTCATGCGCAGCAGCCAGCCCAGGCTCGCCGCGACCACGCCGCCGATGGCCAGCCAGGACTGGAGGTCGGCGGCCCTGGCGCGGCGCAGGGGGCGCCCGGCGAAGCGAGGCAGCATGTGGTAGCCCATTCCGTAGATGAGCAGGGTCGTCCAGCCCCAGAGGTTCAGCTCGGCGTGGAGCGGGCGGAGCTGGGCGCCCAGGGCCCGGTCGAGGGCGAAGGCGGCGCCGAGGGCGATGCCGGCCGCCAGGGCCAGGAAGGCCGCCTTGATACAGCGGATCGAGAGAGGGCTCATCGGGCAGGCTCCTTGACCGTGGGCTGGATCAGGGCCGAGCGCGGACGGACGGCCCGCAGGGTCGGCCAGACCGTCCAGGCGAAGAGGGCGAGGGCCGCGCTCATGGCCAGGCCGCCGGCGGCGAAGAGGCCGCCCATGCCGAGGCCGAGGCCGGCGACGACCATGAGCAGGGCGGCCAGGTGCAGGCCGAGCTGCGCGCCGGCCCAGGCGGCCCCACGGGTGGCGCGCCCGCTGAAGCGCGGCAGCACATGGTAGGCGACCCCGACGATCATCAGCATGACCCAGCCCAGGGCCGCCAGGTGCTCGGCGGCGAGCCACCAGGCCCCGACGAGCACCCCGACGCGCCCGCCCAGCATCAGGGCCAGGGCGAGGGGCAGGGCCAGCCCGGAGACCGAGGTGGCCCGGGTGCCGAGCCTGTCTACCGCCCGCTGGCCGGGCACGGGCGGGGGCGCCGGGGGCAGCCCGCGCCGCACGCCGCGGGCCAGCAGCAGCCCGATGTTGAGCGCGAAGAGCAGGGCGGCGGCGAGCTCGAGGGCCAGCCCCACGACCAGGGGGCCGCGGGCGCCCGCGAGCAGGGCGGCGGCGGCGACGAGCACGCCCGCGACGAAGACGGCCAGGTGCGCCCAGATCAGCGCCCTGGAGGGGAAGTCGCGCGCCGTGAAGACGGGCATGGTGTGGTAGTTGACCGCGACGATCATCCCGCTGACCCAGCCGAACAGGGTCAGGTGGACCAGGGCGGCCCAGGCGCCGCTCGCGCCGAGCAGCACCGCGGCGTGGAGCAGGGCCGCCACGACGAGCAGGAGCAGGCTGCTGACGAGCCAGGCCCGCGTGGTTGGCAGCATTGGGGCTCACTCCCGGGTGGCGCCCATGGGCGGCGCCCCCGCATTGGCGATCGGACCATCACTATGAGTGTAGCCCGCCGGCCCCGCCGGGGCTGCGAGATTTGTCACAAGCTATCCTGGGGGCGGCCCGGCACGGCGAGGCCCCCGCTCCATAGTGGAGCGAGGGCCGTGCCCAGACGAGCGGCAGGGGGCCTTACGGCGTGATGGTGAACGGCACCCTGAAGGTCAGGTCGGTGTCGCGGCCGCGGGCGATCATGGTCCAGGCGCCGGGGGCGGCGTCGGCGGGGGCGCGCCAGGTCCAGGCGGCGACGCCGTCGCCGTCGGCGCGGACGCCGAAGGTGCCCTCGGCGATGCTGCCGTCGGGGCGCTCGACCCAGGTGTCGAGGCGCTCGATCACGTTGAAGCCGGTGGCGCGGAAGGCGAAGCCTGTCCCGGCGGGGCCGGCCTCGGGGCTGACCGTGACGGCGGGCGGGTCGGGCACGACGATGGTGAAG
>DAOLDO010000502.1:0-5238 GCA_035327325.1 Chloroflexaceae bacterium
GGATCCCGGTCATACCGCTCGGCGGTGCAACGCCGATCCTGGAGTGCAGCAACTGCCACCTGCGGCTGGCCAGCGTCGGGTGAATAAGCGCAGGAAGTGATTGCCGGTGCAGGCCGGTCAGATGCGCAGCGAGGAGGAGGCCATGGGCTCGTGGACCGAGCTGGACGCAAACTATCCACCAGGCGCGCTCACACCGGCAACCGCGCTGATAGTCGCACTCGGCCACCTGGTGGGTACGACACATGTGGATGCTGAAGGCCAGCTCGCCGCATTTCTGCCAGACGGGCTTGGCTACGACGCCGACCTGCTCGGGCGGGTCGAGCGCTACCTGGGCGAGCTGCCGCTCGACCAGTTCCTTGTTGAGGCGGCCGCACTGCTCTCGCCACGCCAGAAGCTGGTCGTGGCGTTGCAGCTGCTCGACCGCCAGCTTGCCGCGGGCGACCGCGCTGACCAGCGGGCGCTGCTGAACCACCTGATCGCCGGCATCGGCCCCGACGCTGATGCGCTGGCGAGGCATCGTGCCACCCTGGCGCTCAAGAACGAGCTGGATCTGTTTCCACAGTGAGTTGGATCGAGGTGTGGCGATGAGCCAGCGCGAGCAACCTGGCCAGATCGTGATCCTCAACGGGGCGCCGCGCTCAGGAAAGTCGAGCATTGCTCGGGCAATCCAGGAGCAGTTCGATGGCGTCTGGATGAACCTCGGTGTCGACCGCTGGATCGAGATGACGCCGCCGCGCTGCCGGCCGGGGCTGGGGCTGCGACCCGGCGGCGAGCGGCCCGAGCTTGAGCCTCTGGTGGCGACGCTGTACGCCGCGCTCTACGCCTCGGTCGCCGCTCATAGCCGACTGGGGCTGAACGTTGTCGTCGATGTCGGCCACCACGATGGCTATAGGGTTCCGCGCGGCATTCTGCCCGCCTGTGCCTGGCGACTCGACGGCCTGCCAGTGCTGTTTGTCGGCGTGCGCTGCCCGCTTGATGTGATCCTCCAGCGCCGGCGGACTACGGGCTACCTCGCCAGCGCGCCGGACGAGGTCGAAGCACCGCTGCCCGTGCAGCGCTGGCAGGAGGCCGTGCATCAGCCAGGTATATATGACCTGGAACTGGACACTGCGCTGCTCTCGCCCGAAGAGTGCGCCGAGCAGATCAGGAAGCGCCTCCAGGCGGGTCCGCCGCCTACAGCGTTTCAGCGCCTCGCTGGATTGGACAGCTCGGCCCACGAGGAGTGTCGCCTGGGGTGAGCAGCACCGGATAGACAATCGCTGCCAGGCAAACAGGGCTGTAGTTCAGGGCTAAACGGCCGCGCCGTAGGCAGCAACAACGGGGTCATCGCGGAGCTTCTGCAGCGCACCGGCGATGACCTGGCGCACGCGCTCACGAGTCAGGCCCTCGGCCATACCGATCGCCTCGAGCGTGGCCTTCTGCCCAGTGTCGAAGCCAACGTAGGCGCGCACGAAGCGCTGTTCCCGCTCTGTGAGGAGGCGAGCCATCGCGTCGGCGAGGTCGTGCCGAATACTGCTTTCCAACGCTGCTGTGGCTGGGTCGAAGCGCTGATCGGGCAGTACGTCGCCGAGCTCAGCGCTGTCGCCGGTGTCGGCGAGCCTGGCGTTGAGCGAGGCAACGTCCTGGGTGTTGGCGATCAGCCCTGCGACGCGGTGAAGCGGCCAGCCGGTCGCCGTGGCAAGTTCGTCGGCCGTGGGCTCGCGCTGCAGCTGTTGGCCGAGCGTGGCGCGGGCGCGGGCGAGCTGCGCCAGGCGCTCGTGAACGTGGACCGGCAGGTCGATCACGCGGCCCTCGTCGGCGATGCCGCGGCTGATCGCCTGGCGGATCCACCAGGTGGCGTAGGTGGACAGCTTGCGGCTCTTTGCGGGGTCGAAGCGGTCGACGGCGATCAGCAGGCCGCGACAGCCGAAGCTCACGAGGTCGTCAAGGGTGAGGTGGTGGCCGGCCGCGCGCTGGTAGCGCTTAGCGATCGCGACCACGAGGCGCAGGTTGTGGCGGATGAGCGTGGCGCGGGCCGCCTCGCCGTGGGCGACCTGATCCCTGGTTGCGGCGATCGCGGCCGGCGGGGCGATGTGCAGCGCGGCGCGGGCGTGGGCGCCGGCGAGCATGGTTTCGATGAGCGCCGCCTCCTCGTCGTCGGAGAGCACGCGATGGTCGGTGAGGGCGGCGATAGGATGCACGAGCGGATCAGGCGGCATGGCGCACCTCCAGCAGCTGCGTGAAGAACAGATCCGCCTCACCGCGGTAGAGCTGCTCGTTCGAGAGCGTGACGACGGCGAGGCCCTGCGCATGCAGGGCGACGAGGCGCCTGGTATCGCGCTCGGCGGTGAGGGCGTGGATGCCACCGACCACCTCGATCGCCAGCGCGTGAGTGGGCAAAAGCAGGTCGCAGCTATAGCCGAGCACGCGTGCTTCGATCACTGCATCGGTCGGTTCGAACTGCCAGCGCCCAGGATCGGCTTGGTAGCAGGACCACTGAAACCTGCCGGAGAGATCGGCGTGCAGGGTGAAGCCTGTCTCCAGTGCGCGCCACTGCAGCAGCGCCTCGGCAGGCGTCGGGTTGGCGATGCGCCAGCATCGCCGTCGCTCGTGGGCGGCAGCGAGAATCTTGAGCATCTTCTCGGTTCCGTGCTTCTGCACCGCCCGCTGGTAGAGCGCGCGCTGGTGTTCGCAGTAGCCCGCCTCGCCCAGCGCGGTGCGCAGCTGTGCCTGGCGGGCGACGCCACCGGCACGGCCGAGGGCCTGCTGGTAGCGCTTGTACCCGTTCTCGCCCAGCACAGCCTTGATCTGCGCCTGGCGTGCGCGCCCGCCGGTGCCCTGTGCGGCGCTCATGGCGTCACCTCAGTGCCAGGCCGGCCGACGGCGACGAGGAAACGGCGGATGTCACTGGGGTCGCGCAGGCGAAAGCGCTCGCCGTTCAGCGCCGTCACACGAATCACGACCGCTTGATCGAGATCAGCCGTGTCGTTGCTGTTCTCATCGAGCAGGGCATAGGAGCAGAGCAGCAGCGGGAAGCCGCCGGCGCGGCTGTGGAACACGGCGGCGTTGGTCAGTGGCGCATCGAGAAGGGTGTGCATGCAGGAGTCCTTCTGGTGAAGGCGGATACCTGCACACAAAAAGACCACCGCGCCGCGGTGGTAGCTTCTGTGGGGCGATTAGATTGGGACGGCGGGAGCGACGAGGTCAGGGCGTTGCTACGCGCACCGCCCGTTTCGTTTTCCCTTATCGATGCGTTTTATATAGTGACGGCGGATGCACATACCGGAGTATAGGTGTCTTTACCTTCTTGGTATATCAGTAGGAGGAACCTTTCCGTTTCGGCTTCGTAATGAGTAACAGCAGGCTAAACCAGCTGGGTCAACAGGCCAGGTGCAAGCCCTGTCTCACTACAGGTAACTGGCACCGTGTGACCGTACCTGCCGCATATCCGTGCTATAATCCGGCGGTCGACTGGATTCTTTGACCGTAGAGTACGGAACACCATACATAACTATATGCCTATCACAAGCCCTACGCCTCGACCTGCGGATTTCGAGTACGAGCCGTTCCGCCCGGCTCTCCAGGAGCGTTTCCTTGCCCGCTTCTATCAGGCTGCAAGGAAGATGGTGCACGAATCGGAGTATCAGCGGGAAAAAATAATCCGCTCCGAGGTTGAATGGGCACTGAACAGCCACGGAAACCCCCGTCAACAGGCGATTTACCAGGCAACGTGGTTACTTCTGCGCGATTTATTGCGTGTTGGTTGGATACCGCGCTGGAACGAAGATACTGCTACCCTTGAGCTTGCCCTGCCGCAACCTCACGATAGGCCTTGCAGCCAAGCCGACATTCATGCTCACAAACAAACGCGGCGTGAGATTATGGCGCCCGAACGGCACACACGTCTGATACAAGCTGTTGACTTTATTCGCCGGATGGAAGCACCGTCACGCGGGGTACCAATCACGGCGCTCATTGCTGATGGTGCACAGTTGGCGGTCGACTTGCAGGCGGTGGTGCGGCTTGGGAACAGGGAGGAGCGAGCCGCAGCGCTTCGTCAGTACGTGCAGCCCTATCTTCAACTTGTCGAGGAAGGTGTTCGCTGCCAGCACACCGGTTTCCTCCTGGGTGACATCTGGCGCTATTTCCGCCTCACCTGGGCCTCGCCGGTCTACAACACTCCTGGCCGCAGCCTGTTTTATCTCGTCCGTGATGGAGCACGGCCAAACCATCCGGTGATGGGTATCGCCTCGCTGGAGAATGCTCCCATCTTTATCGGTGACCGCGACGACTTTCTCGGTTGGACGCCCGACGCGTTCCTCCGTTCGTTGCTGCCCCAGCAACCTGGCGAGACGCCTGCGCCGCCCGACATCACAGTTGTCCGCGAAGCATTCACCCATCTGCTCAGAAATATCAGTCGCGCGATCGGCGACGTGAACGCGACAGACCTTTGTACGCCCGAAGAACTGGCTCACCCGACCCCGGAACTGGTGCAGCGGCTGAGCGCCATGTCGGTGCAGTTTGCACGCGAACGACAGGATGCCCTGCGAGAGTGGAAACAATTCAGTGCCCAGGCTGACCGCACAGGTGAAGCAGAGCTACAGCGGAGCGAGTACGGGAATGTTAGCGAAGAGGCGTACGACCTCCTGTTCTTGAAGAAGCGAACAGCCGAGTTGTCCCGCCTCCTGGGGGCGCAAATCGCCATCGAGCAGCTACTGGAGCGAGCCGACTTCGAGCAGGTCTGGCAGACCTGGGCGGGCAGCGAGCGCGGGAAGGCCGCCATTCGTAATGGGCTGGTCGCAATCAAGAACCAGCATGTGGGTACAAGCATCCTGGAACTGAACATCTGCGGTGCTATCCCGCCCTATAACCACCTCCTCGCCGGCAAGCTCACCGCCCTCCTGATGTGCTCTCCCCAGGTAGCGACCGACTATAAACGGCGCTACGGTACAGCTCGCAGCGAGATTGCGTCTCAGCTGAAGGGTGCCGATGTCGTTCGGCCTGCGGAGCTTGTGTACATTGGCACGACGGCCCTGTATACGGTGGGCTCCAGTCAGTACAACCGTCTGCGCCTCCCTGCTGGACTCCTCCGGCCCAGTGCCCCCGAGACACCCATCGAACGTATCGGTGTAACGCTTGGGTACGGAACGTCCCACATCAGCGACGCGACCACAGCGGCGCTGGAGTCCGCCGCGAGCAATGATTTTCTTCAGGTAAACCATGTATTGGGAGAAGGCGTCAGCCCGAAGATGCGCATCA
>DAOLDO010000503.1:0-5191 GCA_035327325.1 Chloroflexaceae bacterium
GGCCAGGCGGGTGTGGTCGAGCAGTTCGTCCACCAGCTTGTTGAGGCGCCGGCTCGCCTCGATGATCGCCGCGACGTTGCGCCGCTCGCCCTGGCTCAGCCGCTCGCTCCCGCCCAGGCGGCGCGAGAGCAGCTGCGCGTTGCCGTGCAGGGCGGTCAGGGGCGTCTTGAGCTCGTGGGCCGCCACCGAGAGGAAACTGTCGCGCACGCGCACCGCCTGCTCGGCCTCGTGGCGGGCCAGGGTCTGGGCGCGCACAAGGAAGAAGAGCACGAAGCTGAGCAGCGCGCCGATCCCGAGGGCCAGCGGCGCGACGTAGGCGTCGCCCGTGGCGTCGAAGGCGGGCTGCGAGCTGAAGACGATCGTCCAGGGCCTGCCCGCCACGCTGATCATCCGCGTGGCCTGGTGCGCCGGCACGTAGAGCGGCCCGCCCGCGTGCGGCGAGCGGTGCAGCAGGGCCTGGGGCCGCGGCGCCCCGCCGTCGAAGATGTCGAAGGCCATGCGCTGCTGGGCCTCGCCGGTGAAGATGCCGTTGAACAGGTCGTCGGCCCGGAACGGGCTGTAGGCGAAGCCCAGCAGCAGCTCGCGGCGCTCCTCCTCGCTCGCCGGCACCGCGCCGCCCGCGTAGACCGGCAGGTAGATCAGGAAGCCGGCCTGCTTCTGCTCGTCAATCTCCTGTACCAGGACCACCGGGCCCGAGAGGGCTGGCTCGCCGGTGTCGCGGGCCCGCGCCATCGCCTCGCGCCGCGTCGGCTCGGTGTACATGTCGTAGCCGATCGCCGCCAGGTTGCGCCGGTCCAGCGGCTCGAGGAACAGGATGCTGTGGTACTCGCCGCGCGGCTCCTCGGGCCAGATCCGGAAGCCCTCCACCCCGAGGGCCCGCGCCTGCGCCTCGAACGCCTCCCGCGCCTCCGGCGGCACCCGCGCCGAAAAGCCCACCCCCTGCACGCCTGGGTAGTAGCGGTCCAGGCTCAGCCGCTCGACGTAGCGCCCGAAGTCGTCCCTGGCGAGGTCGGGGTCCGCCGCGATCAGCCCGGCGATGCCGCGCAGCAGCGAGACCTGCGCGCCGATGCGACCCTCAATCTCGGCCTGGGTCTCCGTCACCAGAGTGGCGAAGCGCAGGGTCGAGCGGCTCTGGCTGATCTCGGCCAGGGTGTAGGCCGCCCCCGCGGTGCCGATCAGCCCCAGGGCGAACACCGCGATCGGCAGCCAGCGCAGGTGCGGCGCCGCCTCGCCCCTCATCCTCATACGCTCACCGTCGAGCTTTGCCCGCGAGCCCTCTGGACGCTAGTATACCCGAGTTGTCCGCCCCCGGCGAGCGCTCGCCGCCGCGCCGAGATCCCCCGACGCCCAAGGAGCTGAGATGACATCGCCCCGCACCCTGTTCGACAAAGTCTGGGAGGCCCACGTCGTGCGCCCCGAGACGACCGACACCCCGGCCGTGCTCTACATTGACCTGCATCTTATCCACGAGGTGACCTCGCCCCAGGCGTTCACCGAGCTGCGGCGCCGCGGCCTCAGGGTCCGTCGCCCCGACCGCACCCTGGCCACGATGGACCACAGCACGCCGACGACGCCGCGCAACCAGCTCGGCGTTATCCCCGTGATCGACCCCCAGGCTATCGCGCAGCTCGATCAGCTCCGCAAGAACTGTGCCGAGTTCGGCATCCCGCTCTTCGAGCTGGGCAGCGCCAACCAGGGCATCGTCCACGTGATCGGCCCCGAGCAGGGTCTCACCCAGCCCGGCATGACCATCGTCTGCGGCGATAGCCACACCTCCACCCACGGTGCCTTCGGGGCCCTCGCCTTCGGCATCGGCACCTCCGAGGTCGGCCACGTCCTCGCCACCCAGTGCCTGCTCCAGTACCGCCCCAGGACATGCGCCGTCCGCGTGGACGGCCGCCTCGCCCCAGGCGTCACCGCCAAGGATATCATCCTCGCGATCATCGCCAAGTACGGCGTTGGCGGCGGCAACGGCCACGTCTTCGAGTACATGGGCGAGGCCATCAGCGCGCTCTCGATGGAGGAGCGCATGACCATTTGCAATATGTCTATCGAGGGCGGCGCCCGCGCCGGCATGGTCGCCCCCGACGAGACCACCTTCCAGTACGTCGCCGGCCGCCCCTTCGCGCCCCAGGGCGCGGCCTTCGACGAGGCCGTGGCCCGCTGGCGCGGTCTGCCCTCCGACGAGGGCGCCGCCTTCGACAAGGAGTTCACGCTCGACGCCTCGGCTCTCGCGCCGATGATCACCTACGGCACCAACCCCGGCATGGGCATCCCCATTGACGCGCCCGTCCCCGCCCCCGCGCAGCTGCCCGACGCCGCCGGCCGCCAGGCCCTCGACGCCGCCCTCGCCTACATGAACCTCGAGCCCGGCAAGCCCCTGCTCGGCCACCCGGTTGACGTCGTGTTCCTCGGCTCCTGCACCAACTCGCGTATCTCCGACCTGCGCGCCGCCGCAGCCATCCTCAGGGGCCGCAAGGTCGCCGACGGCGTGCGCATGATGGTCGTCCCCGGCAGCCAGCAGGTCAAGCGCCAGGCCGAGGCGGAGGGGCTCGACCAGGTCTTCAAGGCCGCCGGCGCCGAGTGGCGCGAGGCCGGCTGCTCGGCCTGCCTGGGCATGAACGAGGACAAGGTGCCCCCCGGCAAGTACGCGATCAGCAGCTCCAACCGCAACTTCGTCGGCCGCCAGGGGCCCGGCGCCCGCACCATGCTCGCCAGCCCCCTCACCGTCGCCGCCACCGCGATCGCCGGCGTCGTCACCGACCCGCGGACGCTGGTCGGCGAGAGCTAGATGGAGCCATAGCTGTCTACCAAGATGTAAGGGCGCCCTACCATGGGCGCCCACGCTGGGGCGCCCTTACGCCAGTCGCAGTCTGCATAGCGAAGAGGACCCAATGGATCCCATCACGACCTTTACGGGGAAGGCAGTCGCTCTACCTGTGGACGATGTAGATACAGATCAGGTCATACCCGCCGCCTACCTGGTGGTCACCGACAAGAGCGGCCTGGCCGACGGCCTGTTCAAGGCCTGGCGCTACCTGCCCGACGGCACCCCAAACCCCGACTTCCCGCTCAACCGCCCCGAGGCCGCCGGCGCCACCGTGCTCGTCGCCGGACGCAACTTCGGCTGCGGCAGCTCGCGCGAGCACGCGCCCTGGGCCCTGCAGGGCTACGGCTTCCGGGCCGTGATCGCCCCCTCGTTCGCCGACATCTTCCGCGGCAACAGCCTCAAGGTCGGTCTGCTGCCGATCGCCGTGGACGAGGAGACCTACCACGAGCTGCTCAGCCATATCGCCGAGGACCCCGCCACCGAGGTCACGGTGGACCTACCCAACCAGCGCGTCGTGCTCCCAGGCGGGCGCGCCGTCCCCTTCCCCATAGACGGCTTCGCCCGCCACTGCCTCGTCAACGGCGTGGACCAGCTCGGCTTCCTCATGCAGCAGGACGAGGCGGCGTCCGCCTACGAGGCCGCCAACCCCGCCGCCGTCAACACCAGCGCCGCCCTTGGTGATTGACCTGCTCAAGGATTCGATAATGTCTCAGAGTGAAGTATAAAAACGAGTGCTGTTTGACAGCAACGGCCACCTGGTCCTTTCGTGAGGTTGCTACAGACACACGAAAGGAGACACCAGATGGCCAGCCCCACGGTAGCACTGCTCGAGGAGCTACGCAAGCTCGCCCTCGAGCTCGACCCGGAGTTCCTGCGCACGGCTCTCAGCCGGCTGCTTCAAGAACTGATGGAGTACGAAGTGTAGCGGCAGATCGGTGCTTCACGCTATGAGCGCGGCTCAACCCGCACCACCTACCGTAACGGTACCCGTGAGCGCGACTGGCATACCCGCGTCGGCACCGTCCCGCTCCAGATCCCCAAGCTCCGCCGTGGCAGCTTTTTCCCCAGCTTTCTCGAGCCCAGACGACGGGCGGAGCAGGCGCTGCTCAACGTTATCCAGCAGGCCTACGTCGAGGGTGTCAGCACGCGCAAGGTAGACGACCTCGGGCGTGCTGACTGCACCCAATCTACCGGCTCTCCCGCAGGTCGTGTGAATCGGGCCTCCAGGACTGGAGCGGGCTATACTACTGTGGGAAGTAGCCTGTCTGTTCTAGAATTGGAGCTCGACCCGTCTGATGATTGTCAATCCGGCGTTGTTCAGTTTGCCAGGCTGTATGGTCGACGAGGTGCGGCTAACGGCCTCGGCTATTGTCGTCGTTGCCCATACGTCTGCCCCACAAGCCTCTTGCCCCTCGTGTGGACAGCCCTCCTCACGCGTCCACAGCCACTACCAGCGCACGCCTCGTGACTTGCCCTTCGGCACAAAGCCCGTGTGCCTACTCTTGCGGGTACGGCGCTTCTTCTGTCACCAGGCCAGCTGTTCTCGTCGCACCTTCGCCGAGCGGCTGCCTGACCTACTCCCCGTCAAGGCCCAGCGCACCCTCCGCTTCTCAGCAGGCATTCAGGCCCTTGGCTTTGCCAGTAGCGGCGAGGCCGCCGCGCGGGCCAGCCGTACGCTTCATCTGCCGCTCAGCCCGGACACCGTCTTGCGCTCGCTGCGTCAAGCGCCACTACCCGAGCGCCCAACCCCACGCGTGCTTGGTATTGATGACTTCGCCTTCCGTAAGCGCCACACCTACGGCACCTTGCTTGTCGACCTGGAACGCCACCAGCCCGTCGACATGCTTGCCGACCGCACTGCGGCGACGCTCGCCGCCTGGCTGAAAGCTCACCCCGGCGTTGAGATTGTGGCTCGTGACCGCTCGACCGAGTATGCCCGCGGTACCAGAGACGGGGCACCCACAGCAAGGCAGGTTGCCGACCGCTGGCACCTCCTGCAAAACATCCGTGAGGCTCTGGAGCGGGTGCTCACACAGCTGCGCCCTCAACTCCTGCGGCTTGCACTACCAAAGAGGTCTGACGGCCCGCGGCGACGAAAGCGGCTCAAGCCAGTGAGCCGAATTGAAGAGGAGCGGCAGCAGCAGCGTCGCGAGCAGCGCCTGGCTCGCTACGAGCAGGTCAAGCAACTGGCAGCAACAGGGCTGAGTCAACGCGAGATCGCTCGCCGAGTAGGGCTGTGCCGAGGAACAGTCATTCAGTATCTGCGGGCGGAGGAGTTTCCCGAGCTGCTGCTGCAACGGGTCCGCCTGACATGAGACCCAAGAACTGGTCAAGTGAGAATGTTAGTCTCCTGGGTCTTGG
>DAOLDO010000504.1:0-5177 GCA_035327325.1 Chloroflexaceae bacterium
GCGATGATGAGCGCTGAGCGCCCCCCCCTCGGCAGGCAGGCCGCCCTGCGCGGCGGCCTCCTCTGCCTCCTCGGCGCCGCGGCGCTCTACCTGCTCAGCGCGGCGCCCGTGGTGCAGGGCTTCGACAGCGCCGAGCTGACGGCCGGCGCCGTGAGCCTCGGCTTCGTCCACCCGCCGGGCTACCCGCTCTACCTCCTCGCCGCCCAGCTGTTCCTGGCCCTGCCCGCCGGCGACCCGGGCCAGCAGCTCAACCTGATGTCGGCGGCCCTCGGCGCCCTCACCGTTGCCGGCCTCTACTGGCTGATCCTCGACCAGAGCGGCGACCGGGCGGCGGCGATGCTCGGGGCCGGCCTCCTGGCCGTCGCCCCGACCTTCTGGTCGCAGGCCCTCCGCGCCGAGGTCTACACGCTCCACGGGCTGCTCACCGTCGGCGCGCTGCTCGCCTCCCGGCACGCCCTGCGCACGGGGCGGCGGGCCCCCCTCGTGCTGGCCTGCCTGATCCTCGGCGCCTCGCTGGCGAACCACCAGACCACGGCCCTGCTCTGGGCGGCCCTGCTCGCCGCCCTCGCCCTGCTGCCCCCGCGGCAGCGCGCCGCCGGCGCGGCGGGCACAGCCCTCGGTCTCGGCCTGACCGCCCTGATCTACCTGCTCTACTTCGGGTGGCGCGCGCCCGCCGGGCCGGCGATTGATTATGTGCAGCCCTACTTCGCCGTTGACCTTGGCTCACCGGGCGGGCTGATCTGGATGCTGAGCGGGCGCGCCTTCAGCTGCGGCTTCGGCCTGCGCCCCGGGCTGCTGGCCCAGGACCTCGGGCGCCTGGCCCTGCTGCTCCTGAACGGCTCGCTCGGCGTGGGCCTGGTGCTGGCGGCCTGGGGCTGGCGCGACCTCGCCCGGCGCGAGCCGACATGGACCGCGCTGCTCAGCCTGTACGGGCTGCTGAGCGTGGCCGCCTTCCTGGGCTACCAGGCCGTGGATAAGGAGGTGATGTTCGCGCCCCTGCTGATGCTGGTCGCCCTCTGGGCCGCCGAGGGGCTCGCGAGGCTGCGCCGGCGCGCGGCCCTCCGCGCGTCCCCCCAGGCCCGGCCCGTGCCCTGGCTCACCGCGGGGCTGGCGGCGGGTCTGGTCGCCGCGACCGCCCTCAACTGGGGCGCCGTGAGCCTCCGCGAGAGCACCCGGGTCTACAGCTACGGCCGGGCCCTGCTCGACCAGCTGCCCCCCGGCGCCACGGTCGTGAGCACATGGGTGAGCACCGCCATGATTGACTACCTGCAGGTCGTCGAGGGGCGCAGGCCCGACGTCCGCAGCCTGAGCCTGGAGCTCTACCTGCTCGGCCGGGGCCTCGGCTGCAGCGACGGCGCCGCGGCCCAGGAGGCCACGACCGCCCTGCTCGCCCGGCTCTTGACCCAGGGGCCCCTCTGCGTGACGACGCCCACCGTGCCCGCGCCAGCGGGTCGCGCCTGGGCCCAGGACGGCCTGTGCTACACCCTCCGCGCACGCTGAGCCGCCGCACGGCCGCCCACTGGGCGACGCCGGCCGCCCTCTTCGCCCTGAGCCTGGGCGCCTACCTGGCCCTGGCCCTGCTCTGGCTGCCACCCGACGGCCTCTGGTCGCCCGACGAGGGCGCCAAGCTGCTCCAGCTGCGCAGCCTGCGCTGGGAGGACGGGGCCCCGCGCTACGACCTGCGCTACCCGGGCCGCGACCTCGACCCCGGGCTGGTCTACGCCGGCGTCGAGCCGACCAGCGGGCTGATGGCCGCGGGCGAGGGCCGGCTCCAGCTGCGCCGGCTGCCCGTCTTCCCCGCCCTGAGCTGGCCGCTCTACGCGCTGCTCGGGCCGCCGGGGCTCTACCTGCTGCCCGCCGTCGCCGGGGCCGCCAGCGTGGCCATCACCGCGGCCCTGGCCCGCCCCGGCCCCGAGGCCCTGGCGGCCGGCCTGCTTGTCGCGGCGGCCAGCCCCGTCGCCGTCTACAGCGCCCTGTTCTGGGAGCACACGCCGGCGAGCTGCCTCGGGCTCGCGGCCCTCGCCCTGGCGGCCCGCGACCGGCCGGCGGGCCCATGGTGGGCCGTGGGCGCGCTGCTCGCGGCGGCGGCCTACCTGCGCCTCGAGCTGGCGATCTTCGGCGGGGCCCTGCTCGTCGCCGCGTGGTGGCTGCGCGCCGAGGAGCGCCGGGGCGTGCTGCTCGCCGCGGCGATGCTCGGCCTGGCCCTGGCCCTCTACAGCCCGCTCCACATCCTGCTCTTCGGCGTCGCCGTGCCCGACAACGCCCGCTACCTCTTCTACCCGCTGCTCTACCTGCGCGGGGCCGGGCTCGTCGCCGTGCGCGACCTGCTGATCGGCCCGCCGGAGGAACTGGGGCCCGAGACGGGCCTGGCCGGCTGGGCCTGGGCCGTGGCCGCCGTCGTCGCCGTAGGCTGCGCCTGGGCCGCCCCGAGGCCCCGCGGGCTGCTGGGGATGGCCGCCGCCGTGGCCCTGGGCGTGTGCGCCGTCGCCGCGGCGGTGGTCCTGAACGACCTGGGCGAGGCCCGCTCGGCCCACGGCCTGCTGATCGCCGCGCCATGGGCGGTCGTCGGGCTCTGCGGGGCACGGGCGGCCTGGCGGGGCGGCGATCCGCGGGCGCGCCTCGTGGTCGCGATCGCGCTGCTGGGGCTAGCGGGCTACACGGTGGGGCTGGTCGGGCTGCGCGCGGGCAGCCCCCACGGCGGCCTCGAGTGGGGCGCCCGCTTCGCCCTCACCTTCTACCCCCTCCTGGCCCTCGTGGCCGTACACGGGCTGCGGGAAGGGGGCGAGCGCGCAGCCCTGACGCTGCTCCTGGCCCTCGGTCTGCTCGGCGCCGGGTTCCAGGCCCGCGGCCTCTGGGTGATCCAGCGCGACAAGGCCCACATCGCCGCCCTGAACACGGCCCTCGCCGGGCTGCCGGCGGGCCCCGTCGTCACCGACCTGTGGTGGCTGCCGTTCACCGGCGCCCCTGTGTACGACCGGCGCGCCATCTTCGTGACGAACGAGCCGGAGGCTCTCGCGGGCTGGGTGGAGCGGGCGCGGGCCGCCGGCCTCGAGCGGTTCAGCTTCGTCACAGTCGGCGAGGACGGGCCGTCGGCGCGGGGGCTGCGCCGGGGGCCCGAGCGGCGCGTCGGGGCCGTGCGCCTGGTCGAGGTGCGGATCCTGGAGGGCGGCCCATGAGCGCGCCCCTGTCGGTGATCATCCCCCTGTGGAACTCGCCGGTGATCGAGCGGGTGCTTGCCGCCATCGAGCCCCAGGTGCGCGCCCTGCCCGGCGCCGAGGTCCTGGTGGTCGGCGCCGACGGCCCGGGCCTGGCCCGCGCCAGCGACGTGACGCGCCTCCTGCCGACCTGGCCGAGCGCCAACGGCTCGGTCAACCGCAACCTGGGCATGCGCGCGGCCCGCGGCGCGATCTTGCTCTTCATTGACCACGACTGCATCGCGGCGCCCGACCTGGTGGCCCGCCACCTCGCGCGCCACGCGGCGGGCGAGAGCGTCGTGGGCGGGGCGGTGCGCTTCGCGCGCCGGCCCTACGCGCAGCTGGCCGACAACGTCTCGGCCTTCCACGACCTGCTGCCCTACACGCGGCCGGGCCCGCGCCCCTACCTCGCCACCGCCAACCTCAGCCTGCGCCGCGAGGTCGCCGAGGCCGTCGGCCCCCTCGACCCCGCCCTGCGCCGGGCCCACGACCTCGAGTGGACGGTGCGCATGCGCGCCCTGGGCTACAGGCTCTACTTCGAGCCGACCGCCCTCGTCACCCACGACCAGCCCCGGCGCACCCTCGGCGTGCTCTGGCGCCACTGGCGCGACGACGCCCGTGACACGCTGCCGGTGCGGCTGCGCTACAGGGAGCTGCTGCGCACCCCGGCCCTGGCGGCATGGCGCCCGATCTTCCTCTGGGGCGCGCCGCTGGTTGCGGCCTGGGCCACCGCCCGCACCTACAGCCACCCGCGCACCCTGGTCGCCTACGGTCGCGCCCTGCCCCTGGTCTACCTCACCAAGCTGGCCTGGTGCTGGGGGGCCTTCCGAGCCTTCCCGCGCCGCCAGGGGGGCCGCCCGTGAGCCCTCGCGTAGCCGCCGTGGTCGTCAACTGGCGCCTGCCGGGGCGCACCATCGCCTGCCTGCGCTCGCTGGAGGCCCTCGCCACGCCGTGCCGCGCGATCGTGGTTGACAACGGCTCGGGCGACGGCTCGGCGGCGGCCATTGCGGCCGCCGCCCCCGGCGCCGAGCTGATCGCCCTGCCCGCCAACCTCGGCTTCGGGGCGGCCTGCAACCGGGCCATCGCCCTCGCCCTGCGCGACCCAGGCTGCGAGGCGGTGCTGCTGCTCAACAACGACGCGACGATCGAGCCGGGCGCCCTCGCCGCCCTGCTCGCCGAGGCCGCCGCCCACCCGGAGGTGGGCATCCTCGGCCCGAAGGTGCGCTCGAGCCGCGACCGGCGCCTGCTCTGGTACGCGGGGGCCCGCCGGCGGCGCCTCGTCCTGGCCGCCGCCGCGCCGGGGCGCGGGCGGGCCGACGCCGGCGCCCACGAGGCTCCGCGCGCGGTGGACTACGTCTTCGGCGCCGCGATGCTGATCCGCCGCCCTGTGCTCGAGCGGGTGGGCGGCTTCGACGAGCGCTACTTCCTCTACCTCGAGGACCTCGACCTCTGCCTGCGGGCCCAGCGGGCCGGCTTCGGCCTGCGCTACGTGCCCGCCGCCCTGGTCTGGCACGAGGGCTCGGCCAGCACCGCGAGCGACGCCGGGCTGCGGCGCTTCCACTACGCCCGCAGCACCGCCCTCTTCCTGCGCCGGCACCTCGCGGGCGCCGCCCTGCTCCCCGCCCTGGCCTTCTGGGGCCTGGTGGCGCTGCGCGCCGCCGCCCTCGACCTGGCCAGGGGCGACCTGGCGGCCCTCGGCGACTACGCGGCCGGCCTGCGCGACGGGCTGCGGGCCGCCCGCGCCGGCGGGGCCCGCTACCCTGGCCCGCGCACCGAGCCCGACGCCCTGTGAGCGCCCCGCCCTGCGCCCTCTGCGGCGCCCGCAGCTGGGCCGCGCACCTCGACCTCGCGCCGGCGGGCCACGTCGGCAGGCGCATCGCCCGCTGCGCGGCGTGCGGCCTCCTCGCCCTGGAGCCCCGCCCCGACCCCCCCGAGCTGGCGGCGGCTTACGGCCCCCGCTACGAGCCCCACTGGCCCCCGCCC
>DAOLDO010000505.1:0-5175 GCA_035327325.1 Chloroflexaceae bacterium
GGGGCAGCCCCCCGATCTGGCCCGCCGTGGTGGGGTGGCCCACGGCGGTCGCGATCACCTCGAAGCCGCCGTCCAGGCTCAGCGTGCCCGCCAGCACCGGCTCGCCCGGTCGCCGCAGCGCCGGCGCGGGCTCGCCCGTCAGCAGGCTCTCGTCCACGTCGCCCTCGCCCGCGGCCACCAGCCCGTCCACCGGGAAGCGCTCGCCAGGGCGGACGCGCACCCGCGCCCCGCGCGGCAGCTCGTCGGGCGCGACCTCCCGCTCGCCCTCGGGGGTGAGCCAGGTGGCCCGCCGGGGCAGCTGGGCCCAGAGCCGTTCGACCGTCCTGCTGCCGGCCCGCTGGGCGCGCAGCTCGAGCCAGCGGCCCAGGGCCACCAGGAAGAGCAGCATCGAGGCGGTGTCGAAGTAGACCCGGCCCGCGCCCGTCGCCATGTTCCAGAGCGAGAGGCCGAAGGCCGAGCAGGCGCCGAGGGCGATCAGGGTGTGCATGTCGGGGCGCCCGCGCAGCAGCCCGGCGAGGCCGGCGCGCAGGATGGGCAGCCCGAGCACGAGCAGGATGGGGACGCCGGCGAGCAGCATCATGGCCTCGAAGATGCGCACGATCCAGGCGTCGTCGGGCGTGTTCAGCCCCAGCCACTCGCGGCCGTAGAGCATCAGGCTCATCACCACGTCGTGGATGACGAACGGCGTGCAGATCGCCAGCCGGGTGAAGAGGCCGCCCTCCTCGTCGCGGGGCCGCTCGCCGGGGAGCGTCGCCCCGTAGCCGAGACGCCCGACGCGGCGGGCGAGCCGGCGGGGCTCGGTGCGGGCCGGGTCGAACTCGACGCGGGCCTCGCGCTGCACCAGGCTGACCGCGGCGGCCTCGACCCCGGGCGCGTGGCGCAGCGAGCGCTCGACCAGCCAGGCGCACGAGGCGCACCAGAGCCCGCTCAGGCCCAGCGTCACCTGCTCGGCGGCCGCCGGCGCCGGGTCGGCTGGCGCGGCCTCTGGGGCGGCCTCGGCCAGGAGCGCGGCGACCTCGCGGCAGGCGGGGCAGCAGAAGGGCCGGCCCGCGCCGTCGGCGAGCGGGTGGGCGGCCGGCAGGCCGCAGAGGGAGCAGGGGACGAGAGGGGCTACCATAGCATCACGCTCCCGAGGTAGAGGTGGCCGACGAGGCCCCAGGCGGCCAGGCCGCGCCCGCCCATCTGCACGCCGAAGAGCAGCACGACCAGGGCGGCGAGGTGGCGGGGCCAGCCGAGGGGGCCGGGGCCGAGGCGGCGGGCTAGCCAGCCCATGCCGGCGTGGGCTGGCAGCGTGCCCAGGCCGAAGGCCAGCATGGCGGCCGTGCCGCCGAGCGGCGAGCCGGCGACCACGGCGGCGAGCAGCGCGGTGAGCACGAGGCCGCAGGGCAGCAGGCCCCAGAGCAGGCCCGCGGCGTAGAGCCGCAGCGGCCCCCGGTCGGTCGCGCCGCCGGCCCCGCGCATCGCCCGGCCCCAGCGCCTGGTGAGGCCGGCGAGCAGGAGCTCGGGCGAGGGCGCGCGCCCCAGCAGGGCCAGGGCCTGGTAGAGCGCGGCCGCGGCGACCAGGAGCGCCAGCCCGCCCTGGGCCACGCTCAGCCCGGCGGGGTCGGCCTGCCCGTGCGCGCCGGCCCCGTGGGCGGCGTGGGGCGCGCGGGCGGCCAGGCCGAGCAGCCCGGCGCCCGCGCCGAGCAGCGCGTAGCTCGTGACGCGCCCAAGGTGGGCCAGGGCGAGCTGCCGCGCGCCGAGGGGCCGCCCCCGCCCGAGCAGCAGCACGATGGGCCCGCACATCCCCACACAGTGGCCCAGGCTGCCAAGCAGACCGAGCAAGAGCGCCGCGAGCATACAGGTTCTCCGCCCGACTGGATTCCAACTGTTACCACGAAGCCACGAAGAGCGCGAAGGGTTTGAGCGCGGCGTGCGCCTGACGTGGCCGCCTGAGGCAGAGGAGCGCTCGGAGCGAACTCGCAGCGGCAGAGCGTCTCTCACACCTACGCGGCCTTCGTGCTCTTCGTGGTAAGCACGCTCCCGCCCGGGCTATCGCCGGCCCTAGCTCACGAACCAGCGCCCGCTGAGCAGCCACCAGTTGGCGAGGTAGTAGACCGCGAACCAGGCCAGGAAGGCCAGCACCAGCACGAAGGCCCCCTTCGGCGCCAGGGCCTCGTCCTCGACCTGGTGCTCGGTGAGCGGCTTCGGCTGGTCGATCACCAGGGTCAGCTGCTTCGCGTCGTAGGTCTTCGGGTTCAGCACCGAGGCCAGCACGACGATCAGGTACATCGCCCCGCCGACGCAGGCGATCACCGCGCCGATGCCGAAGATGGCCAGGGTCAGGTGCACCGTGCCGGGGATGGCGGCGGGGAAGGGCGCCGCGGCGAAGCTCGCGTCGTAGTGGCGGCGCGGCACGCCCTGGATGCCCGAGGCGATCATGCCCACCGACAGCAGCACCATGCCGAAGGCGAAGATGTAGGGCTGCCACTGGGCCCACTTCTTCAGCTTCAGCTCGCGCCGGAACACCAGCGGGATCAGGTAGTAGGTGATGCCCATAAAGGCCAGGGTCGTCCCGCTCACCACGGTGGCGTGGAAGTGGCCCGGCACGCGCAGGGTGTTGTGCACCACGATGTTGAGCTGCTCGGTGCCGATCGTGACCCCGGTGACCCCGCCGACCCAGCCGAAGATGATGATTGACAGGGTCATCGCCGAGAAGCCGGGCTCGCGCCAGGGGGCCTTGCGCAGCCAGCCGAGCAGCCCCCGGGTGTGGCCCTGGGCGCGCAGCGCGACCTCGAGGGCGGCCGGGAGCGAGAAGGCGTGGATCAGGCTGCCCAGCACCGCCAGGTACATCCCGTACGAGGTGTTGAATGCCTTGTAGACGAAGCTCAGCCCCGGGTCAACCAGCAGGTGGTGCACCGAGCCCAGGTTGATGAAGAACAGGTAAAGCACGAAGGCCAGGCGCGACAGCTTCTCGTTGAGCGGGCGCGCGCCGGTCGTGATCGCGGCCAGCAGGTACCAGATCGCGACCATCGCCGCCAGGTTCACCTGCTGGGCCGGGTGGCCGAAGCCCCAGAACAGGTTGCGGTAGTAGCCAGGGTCGAACTCGGGCATCCAGCCCAGGGACCAGAACAGGGCCGGGACGAAGGCCGCGGCCCCTGAGATCACCGTGTAGCTGGCGATGATGCCCGCGGCGGCCAGCCCGTAGACCGTGAGCGGCAGCGAGCCCTCGTAGCGCCGCTCCACCTTGGCCATCACCAGCGTGGCGAAGAAGACCACCAGGGCCAGGATGAGCCCGACGGCGAAGAGCACGATGCCGAGGTAGAAGGTCGAGTGAGCCTTGAGCGGCACGTAGGCGGTGAACATCACGTCTGCCTTGCCCAGCAGGACGATCACATTCACCATCAGGGCGCCGACCAGCATGAGCGCGAATCCCGCCCAGGCCAGCTTCGGCGCCACCAGCCGCGCGTTGAGCATGATCGCGCTGCCGAAGTACAGCCCCGCCACCTCGAAGAAGACGATCCAGGCCACCAGCATGTCGAAGCCGTGGGCCGTGAGCGTGCGGTAGAACCAGGGCCCGTTCAGCAGGTGGATGGCCTGCCAGCGCGTCAGCGCGATCAGCAGGGCCATGATACCGCCCACCAGCAGGAACACGACGGCGGCGACCGCGTTGGCGATGATCAGCCGCTGGGCGGCCAGGTCAACCCGCAGCCCGGTGGCGGTGCAGGTGCGGAAGGAGCCCTTCTCCTTCCCCATGGGCAGGGCGATGGTCGCCATTGCCGTCTCCTCCTCGTTACTCGGTCACGATCAGTTTGCCGACCATCACGTGGTGGCCAAGGGAGCAGAACTCGTTGCAGACCACGGAGTACTCGCCGGCCTCGGTCGGGGTCACGGTGACGACGTAGTCGTAGCCCGGCATGACCTGGAAGTTCAGGTTGCCCGGCTGGAGCGAGAAGCCATGCCCGACGTCCAGCGACGAAAGGTGCAGGCGGTAGGTCTGGTCCTTCTTCAGCTGCAGGATGGGGTACCACATGAACTGGCGGCCGTAGAGGTAGACGTCGCCGGGCGGCGGCTCCACCACCGGGATGCCCCGCTCGGTGCCGACCTGGTGCTCTTTGGCGAACTCTTCGGTGATGGCGGCGAACTGGGCGGGGGTGACGCGGTAGGTCTCGGTCGGCACGTTCTGGCGGCCCATGAAGTACCAGAGCGGCATCATGGCGGTCAGGAAGATGCACCAGACAAAGGCGATGATCAGCCACGTCCGCTCGAGGCGGCCCAGCGGCTTCCACCAGATCCGGGGCGGTGCGAACACGGCGATCTCCTTCCTCGGGCGCCGGGGCGCCGGCCGGGCTACGGGACGGGCAGGGCCGGGACCGCCAGCAGGTCCATCAGCCCCCAGACGTTGTAGAGCACGAGGCAGATGACCAGGGACAGGCCGAAGAGCAGGAACAGCTCGTCGAAGAAGACCTGGCCGACCGGGATGGGCTGGTCCTCGTCATCGTGTGGCGGCATTGGCGTGACCTCCTGAGTTGGTACGGGCCTGTGCGCGGCGATGGCGGAACTATATGGCATGCGGCCCGGCGTATATATGACTTTTCGCACAGCCAGAGCCAGGGCTCCGTTGCAACCTCGCAACGGAGCCCTGGCGCGTTTCGGCTGCCGGCGCGGCGCCGGCGTCAGTCAGGCTTGCCGAGGGCTCGGGCCTCGCTGTTGAGCGTCGCCAGGGTGGCCTGGTAGCGCTCCTCCAGCGTCTGCCGGTCGCCGTCGGTCGGCAGGGCCTCGCGGCTGCCCTCGTAGGCCAGCCGGGCCTGGCGGAGCAGCGGCGCCCGCCGCCACTCCGCTTCGGTGGCCGCGCCGACCCTCCCGAGGGTGTCGAACAGCCGCCCCATCACCACCAGGTTGTCGCGACCGTAGACGCGGATCTGGTCGAAGGCGCCGTCCACCAGCTCGTCGAAGCGGATCGGCTCGGCCACCACCCGCAGCCGCCCCTCGTCGTCGTAGCGCCGGCCGTCGGGCAGGGGCCGCCGCGCCACCCGGCACAGCATCGCCCCCAGCCGGTCGAGGCAGGTGACCGCCGTGAACGGGTCGTTGATGCCGGGCTTGACGCTCTTCTCCTGCCCGCCGCCGGGAGCGAACCCCAGCGCCACCGCGAGCAGCGCCACGGCGGCGAGACGACAGAAACGGATCATAAGCTCC
>DAOLDO010000506.1:0-5164 GCA_035327325.1 Chloroflexaceae bacterium
TTCGTGGGAGGGCCGCCGCCGGCCCTCCCACACCCTCCCGCGCGAGGGCTTCGCCCCTCGACCCCTTCCAGCAGCCCGGCCCTGCCGCGCCGCCGGCCCTGCTGCCATGCCACCTGGGCGCTGCCGTTCAGGGCGCCCCGGCGCGAGTGGGCGCCCCGGCCGGTCCCACCGTCCCGGCCGAAGCCCGCCCCGCCCCGCGCCAGCCCTTCCATTGGGGCTCTGCCCGGCAACGCGCCAGAGGGCGCCGGCGCCTGTACCGATCCTTAAGGTACGGGCGCCCCAGCGTGGGCGCCCACGTTGGGGCGCCCCAACCACTAACTCACAGGGGCGACGAGCACCCCTCACAGCGCCGGCGAGGCGCTCAGCCGCTGGCGCCCAAGCGCCGGCCACGCCTGCACCGCGCAGAACGGCGCGCACTGGTGCGCCTCCTCCTCGCCCCGCGTGCCCACGTGCACGCAGCACTGCAGCAGCCGCTCCTCCAGCATCGTGTGCATGTCCATGAACGGCTTGATCGTGATGCGCTTCACCCGGCGGCCCAGCAGCTCGCGCAGCCGCTCCTGGCGCCCGAGCACCGCGTCGCCGGCCAGCCTCAGCAGCGTGCTCAGCCCCAGGTCGCAGCTCTCGCAGACGTTGCGGAACAGCTCGCCCACCTGCGGGTGGCTCAGGCTGCTCTGCTCGCTCAGCAGCCCCAGCAGCGAGTCCTTCACCAGCCCGCGCAGCTGCGCCGACAGCTCCGGGTCTACGATGCGGTTGCTGACCAGCCCCAGGTTGGCCTTCAGCTGCTCGTGGCCGATGATCTGCGCCAGCGACTTCCACTCGCCGCCGTCCGTGTGGATCATGTAGCCGACCGAGCAGCAGTGGGGGTGCGAGCACGGCAGCGCCGTCAGGTCGCGCCAGGTGACCAGCCCGTCGGTCTGGGGGTCCAGGCGGGCCAGGGTGCCCGTGTGGGTCAGGCGGCGCGCCGGGTCGAGCGGCGTGCTGCGCCCGCTGCCGAACTGGGGCTGGATGCTCACCCCGCCCACGAACGGGGTATCCAGGGCGTGCCGCACCACGGCGCCGATCTCGTCGTCGTTCACCCCGAGGGCCGCGGTCATGGTCAGCGTGGTGAAGACCCCGGCCTCGCTCAGGCGGGCGATGGCGCGCTCCTTCACGCGGCGCAGGTCGGCGCCGCGGTGGTGGCGGTGGGTCTCGAGCCGGAAGCCGTCGAACTGCAGGTAGACCTCGACGCGCTTGCGGTGGCGGCGCAGGTAGGCCAGGAGCCGGTCGTTCTGGGCGATCTCGATCCCGTTGGTGTTGAGCAGCACGCGCACGACCGGGCGCTCCATGACCGCGTCGAGCAGCTCGTACAGCCCCGGGTGGATGGTCGGCTCGCCCCCCGAGAGCATCAGCACGTCGAGGCGCCCGTTCTCGCGGGCCAGGCGCGTGTCAATGCTGGCCAGCACCGCCTCGACCGGCACGGCGCCGCGCAGCTGGGGCGAGCTGGCGGCGAAGCAGTTTGGGCAGCACAGGTTGCAGCCCAGCTCGATGTCCTCGAGCAGGATGCAGGTGTGCTGGGTCTGCATCTCGCCGAGGCCGCGCAGGTAGGCCGCCGGCACGGGGTCGAAGTTGCCGAACAGGTCGGGCGTGTGGCGCTTGGTGGGCGCCGTCCACTGCTCGAGGTAGGCCAGGATCTCGGCCGACTCGTCGTAGAGCGTGCGCACCATGCCGTGGTCGGGGCAGCCGCGCACGAGCCAGACCGTGTCGTCTGGCTCGGCCGCCAGGTAGCCGCCCAGCCGGCGCACCTCCCGCAGCGGCCGGTCGGGCGCCTCGTCGTGGCAGCGGGGGCAGAAGGCGCTCACGTAGCGCAGCACCCGGTCGCCGCGCAGGGGCATGCCTGTGGTCATCGCTTGTCACTCCTCACTGTTGTGTGGTCGCGGAAGGGGCCCCCGATTCTTTACCACGAAGGCCACGAAGAGCGCGAAGGGCGAAGGATACGCCGCGCCGTCTTGCTCGAAGGGTGCCGCTCAAGCGGCGCGGACGGGCTCGGTATGGCTCGCACAGCTCACCGACCGTTCGCGGCTCGTCGTGCTCTTCGTGGGAGAAACAAACGTCCAGGTATGCGAGAGGTCTACGCGAATCGGCGCTCCTCCTCGGGCGCGGGCGGCGCCGGCAGCCTGTAGGCGCCGCGGCGCCACTGGCGGGCGAAGTAGAGCAGCAGCAGGGCGGTGCTGGGGATCAGGAAAAGCTGCGAGCGGGTCAGCCCCTCCCACACCACCTGGTTGCCGCGCACGTACTCGACGGCGAAGCGGAAGACGGCGTAGGCCAGCAGGTAGATCTTCAGCAGCTCGCCCTTGACGAAGACGCGGGGGCGCAGCCACCACCAGAGCAGGGCGAACATGGCCAGGTGAAAGAGGATCTCGTAGAGGAACGAGGGGTGCAGCCGCACGCCGGGCGCGCAGTACGGGCAGTTGGGGATGCGGGCCGCCAGCTCGGCGCTGAGGGCGACGCCCCAGGGCAGCCCGGTGGGCGTGCCGACCTGCTCGGTGAGCAGACAGCCCACCCGGCCGACGGCCATGCCGAGGGCCACGGCGGGGGCAAACAGGTCGCCGGTGCGCTCGCCGTAGCCGAGGATGCGCTTGAAGAGCACAGCCCCGAGGTAGGCCCCGGCCAGGCCGCCGAGGATGCTCTTGCCGCCCTCGACCAGCACGCCCAGCAGGGTCGGGTCGGGCGCCGCCTCGACGTAGAGCCAGAGGGTGCTGAGCTTGGCGCCCACGGCGCCGCCGAAGAGCGTGCCGGCGATTACGCCCACCAGGCGCTCGTCGAGCATGCGCCGCCGGCGGGCCTCGCGCACGAAGACCGCCGTGGCCGCCAGCACGCCGGCCAGCACGAAGAAGCCGTGGGTCGGCACGGGCCAGGGTCCGATCTGGAACAGGTAGGGGAGCAAATGGTATCTCCTGCGCGCCGTCCGCGGCCATCAATCAGGAGGGACGCGGCGTGCTGCGCCCTCCCAGAAGGACGCCACGCCGTGTGTGAAGTCACACGCCCGAGAGCCGATCGATCACGTTGAGCAGGATCGTGATCAGGGCGCAGCTGAGCACGGTCAGGGCGAAGCCCCAGATCAGCACGCGCGAGCCGTAGGCGTTGCGGCGCCGGGCGTACAACCCGCCGGCGAGCATGAGGGCCGGCACGGTCAGGGCCATGAGGGCGGGGCCGGCGCGCTGGAGCCAGACGGGCAGCCCGCCCGCCGCGAAGGCGCCGCCCCCGAGCCACAGCAGGTTGAAGATCAGCAGGAGCCCGAAGAAGGCCACGGCGCACCCGAGGGGCCAGGCCGGCTGGTTGCGCGGGTCGTAGCGCCTGCTCACGGCCCGAAGCTCACGAAGATGACCGCGACGCAGATGCCGAAGAGCAGGGCCAGCACGGCCATGCCGACCAGGGCGATCGCCGCGCCCCAGATCAGGGCCCGCCCCAGCCGGTCGCGCGGGCCGCCCCTGAGCCTGAGGCCCGCCGCGAGCTGGGCCCCCGGGATGGCGGCCGTGACCAGCAGGGGGACGGGCAGCCACAGGAGGTTGTCGTTGGCGGCGGGGAAGCTCGAGGCAATCAGCTCGATCAGGCCGACGAAGGGGAACGGCAGCAGCAGCAGGTTGGCCACGCCGATCAGCGCCCCGAGGGGCCAGGCGGGGGGGCGCGGCGGCGCGGCGCCCACGACGCGTCGCACGGCCTCGGCGACCAGCTCGGGCGGGTGGCCCGAGCGCAGCAGCTCCTTGCGCAGGGCCTCGACGTTCACCTGCCGCCGGTGCTGCTCCAGGTAGGCGACCAGGGGCGCCAGGCGCGGGTCGTCGCCGGCCGGGGGCTGGGGCTCCATCGGCGCGGGCGGTGGCTCCATGGTGGCTCCGCTAGGCGCGGGGGTTACGCGGGCAGTATACCATCGGCTCGCCGCGCGAGCCTCCTTGTGGGCTGACCGGACAGGGTGATCGGGCGCCCCCGGGGTGGGCGACCACGTTGGGCCGCCCGTACCGCCTCATTCGGGCGGCAGGGCCCGGCGAGCGCAGCGAGCCTCACCCCGCGGGCAGGTAGCGGAAGATCAGGATGAACTGGTGCTGCTGGTTGGCCACGAAGGCGAAGGGGTAGCCGAAGGGGTAGAGGTTGAGGCTCTGGTCGTGCCAGATGCGGTAGCCGCGGAACTCGAGGCCGGGCAGCTCGCGCAGCGCCGCGGCGATGTCGGCGTGGAGCATGTTGTGGTGCTCGGGCGTGGGCTGCAGGTCCTTGGTGAAGAGCACCAGGTGGCCGCGGGGGCGCAGGAAGGCCAGGGCGCCCGCCAGCGCGCCGCGCAGCTCGGCGAGGAACTCCCGGTAGCCGAGGTTGCCCAGGTCGTCGGGCGAGGCGGTGAAGGGCGTCGCCGCCGACTGGCCGCGCTTCTTGCGCTCGCCGGTCTTCTCGCGGGCCATCATCGCCGCGTAGGGCGGGTCGGTCAGGATCAGGTCGAAGGGCCGCGCCGCGACCTCGGGGTACTCGGCCAGGCGCCGGGCGTCGCCCACCACGTAGGGCTGCGCGGCGAGGCCCAGGCGCTCGCAGACGGCCGCGTAGATCTCGGCGTACCGGGGGGAGAGGTCCACGCCGACCGCGGTGCGGCCCTCGAGGGCGCAGGCGAGCAGCGTGCCGCCCACGCCGGCGAAGGGGTCGAGCACGTGACCGCCGCGGCGGGTGAAGAAGCGCACCAGCTCGGCGATGAGCTGGGGCGGCTTGGGCGAGGGGTGGGCGCGGCGCAGGTCGTGGGCGAACGAGTCGGGGCCGCTGGTGGGGTAGCGCGTGGTGATCACCGAGCGCAGAGCGTAGGTCCACTCGCGGCCCGTCAGATCGTTGAGCCTGTTGCGCGGGTCAACCTCGTCGCTCATGCCGCTGGGCGGGAGGAGTCCATCAGGGCGGTGAACGCGTGGAACAGGTAGGTCGCGTCGTGGGGGCCGGGGCCGGCCTCGGGGTGGTACTGCACGCTGAAGCAGCGCAGCCCGGCGTGGCGCAGGCCCTCGACCGTCTGGTCGTTCAGGTTGATGTGGGTCACCTCGGCCTCGGCGGGGAGGCTGTCGGGGTCCACCGCGAAGCCGTGGTTCTGCGAGGTAATCTCGACCTTTCCCGTCGGCAGGTGACGCACCGGGTGGTTGGCGCCGTGGTCGCCGAAGGGCAGCTTGAA
>DAOLDO010000507.1:0-5162 GCA_035327325.1 Chloroflexaceae bacterium
CGTCGGCGAGGAGCTGGGCGCCGAGGCGGCCGAGCAGCACGTCGTAGGGCGGCTCGTTCTGGGGGTGCAGCTCGAAGCGGGCCCGCTCGAACCACTGCACCTGGTAGCCCCGGCCCTCGACCTGCTCCTCCTGGAGCGGCGTGATCGGCAGGCCAAAGACCGGCAGACCCCCGTTCTGCTCCCAGAAGGCGCGCACCCGGCCGGCGATACAGTGGCCGGTCTCGGCGAAACAGCGTTCATCGGCCTGCGCGCGGGCCGCCACGCCCTGCGCGAGCGTGACGACCACCAACATCAGCACACAAGCGAGCCCGAGGTAGCGCTGCATCAGTCCCTCCTCTCACGGCCCTGCGGCCACGGCCCCACGGCGCCGAGCGCAGCAGGATACGGGCCTCGGGGGCGGCGCCCGCCCGGCGACACCTCGTGCTACAATCCGAAGGTGCGCGGCCCATCGCCAGGGCCGTGGAAGCGTGTGTTTGAGCTGTGATCCGCGCCGAAGCGAGCTGCTACATCCACGCTACCGCCCCCGTCCGCCGTGTGCTCGAGCTGCTGGAACCATGAGCAAAGGAGGTCCGGCATGGAGAGAGACACCTACCTCGTCCTGCGCGTCACCGGCGCCTCGGTCGCCGGCCCCGACACGCCTGGGGACACCGCCTGGCGCTCGGGCGAGGTGCTGGGCGGCGCCCTGGAGGTCGAGTACCAGGTCGAGACCCAGGCCCTCGACCCCAAGGAGTCCGGCGAGCTGCGGCGCGACCCGCAGGTCAGGGCCATAGCCCGCCCGCTCCCCCTCAGGCTGATCGAGCCCATCCCCGCGTCCGAGGCGCCCGCTGCCCCCGAGCAGAGCGCCGACGCCACATGGGGCGTCCTGGTCACCGGGGCTCTCGAAAGCCCCTACACGGGCCGCGGGGTCACCGTGGCCGTGCTGGACACGGGCATTGACGCCGGCCACGAGGCGTTCGCGGGCGTCGAGCTGGTCCAGCAGGACTTCACGGGCGAGGGCGACGGCGACCAGGACGGGCACGGGACCCACGTGGCGGGCACGATCTTCGGCCAGGAGGCCCAGGGTATGCGCATCGGCGTCGCGCCGGGCGTGCGGCGCGCCCTGATCGGCAAGGTCCTCGGCGTCGAGCGCTCGGCCACCACCGCCGAGCTGGTGCGCGCTATCCAGTGGGCTGTGGACGGCGGCGCCCACATCATCAACATGTCCCTCGGCATTGACTTTCCGCGCCTGGTCCAGATCCTGGTCGAGCAGGGCCTCCCCGTTGACCTGGCCACCTCGCAGGCCCTGGCCGAGTACCGCGACAACGTGCGCTTCTTCGACCGCGCCGCCGCCCTCTGGCGCGTCCCCTCGGCCCAGCTCCCCAGCGCCCTGATCGTCGCCGCCGCGGGCAACGAGAGCAAGCGCAGCGTCCACCCGAGTTACACCATTGACGTCTCGCTGCCCGCCGCGACCGACGGCGTCGTCTCCGTGGCCGCGCTCCAGAGCGCGGGGCCGCCCCACGACCTGCTCACCGTCGCGCCGTTCTCGAACGTCAGGGCGAACGTGGCGGGGCCGGGCGTTGGCGTCGTCTCGGCCCAGGCCGGCGGCGGCTACGTCGCCTTCAGCGGCACCAGCATGGCGAGCCCGCACGTGGCGGGGGTGGCGGCCCTGTGGGCCGAGCGCCAGCTCCAGCTCGACGGCGTGATGTCGGTCAACGCCCTCGCCAGCCGGCTCGTCGGCACCGCCAGCCTCGACCGCCTCGGCGACGCCCGCCCCAACGACGTGGGCGAGGGGCTGGTCGTCGCGCCGCGCAGCTGAGGTGTGAGGTGTAAGACAAGGCTTCAGCTGGGCTCGCTGCGCTTGACAGGCTTGTGCGCCCTCACCCCGCCTCGCTCGTCGCTCGGCACCCCTCTCCCGCGCGTGGGAGAGGGGACGGGGGTGAGGGCTGCGGCGGAGCGAAACGGTGAAGCGCCGATGAGCCTCGCCTAAGGTGTGAGAGAGGGCCGGGGGGTGAGGTCCGCGCCGGCGCCCTACGGCTCGACGATCAGCGTCCCCTTCATGCCGCTGTCGCTCGCCTTGTGGTAGTGCGGCGCGCAGTAGAAGCGGTACTCGCCGGGCGCCTCCGGCGCGCGGAAGAGCGCCAGGCTGTCGCTGCGGCTCGGCATGGTCACGTGGAGGCCCAGGGCGTCCACGTCGAAGCTGTGGCCGACGCCGTCGGTGTTGGCCAGGCGCAGGGCGACCAGCTCGCCGGCCCGCACCCGGACCACGCCGTCGTTGAAGTCGGCGATCGTGACCGCCGGCAGCCCGGCCAGGGTCTCGGCGCTCACGGCGGCGCCGGCCTCGCGCGGGATGGCGGCGACGAGGATGGCGCCGGCGCAGAGGGCCGCGACGGCGGCCAGGGCCGCGCGCAGCCAGGGCGGCTCGCGCCGCTCGCCGGCGGGCCGGCGGTAGCTCTGGACGGCGGCGAGCACCCCGGCCGTGGCGCCGACCAGGCCGAGGGCCGTTAGCACGACGACCACGGCGAACAGGTGCGTGTCCTCGGGGTGGCTCAGGTCGTGGATCAGGCCCTCCAGGTTGCCGCCGAGCAGCACGCCGTGGAGCAGCGTGCCGAGCAGGGGCGCCCAGCGCCGCCCGGCGGCGACCACGCCGGCGACCGTGAGCAGGGCGCCGCCGAAGGCCAGCAGCCGCAGGTCGGCCCGGCCGAGCAGGGCGAGCTGCACGTAGCCGAGGCCGAGGGCCGCCCCGACCAGCGAGCCGAGCGTCACCAGGGCCAGGGCCGAGCGGGGCGCGCGGGCAGCGGGCATCGTCAGAGCGCGGGTCTGCATATCCGTGTCTCCTTAATCATTAGCCGTTCGCGCTTGGGGGGCCGCCGGGACGATGGACGAGGGGCGGGGCCGGCAAAAGGATTGCATCGCGCCGCCGCGGCCTGCATCCTTCACCCCTCATCCTTCATCCCTTCACTAGATCCTGTAGCCGACCACCGGGTCGATCGCGGCGGCCTGGCGCGGCGCCACCAGGGCCCGCAGCAGCGCGTCGCGCGCCGCGCAGGCGAGCGGGTGGCTCCACTGGCCGAGCTGGCCGATCCGGCGCGACTGGAGCACGATCTGCGTGGTGCGCGGGATGCGCCGGCGCTCGTAGGCCAGCAGCGCCGCCGGGATGTCGTCCTGGCCCGCCAGGGCGTCGGCGAGGGCCACCGCGTCCTCGAGGGCCTGGCAGGCGCCCTGGCCCAGGTTCGGCGTGGTCGGGTGGGCGGCGTCGCCGAGCAGCGTGATCCGGCCGCGGCTCCAGCGCCTGAGCGGCCGGCGGTCGGCGATCTCGTTCAGCAGCACGGCCTCGGGCGGCGTCGCCGCGATCAGGGCGGGGATGGGCTCGGCCCAGCCGGCGAAGCGCTCGCGCAGCAGGACGTGGGCCTCGCGGGGCGCCATGCGCTCGCCCGCGGGCGCGTTGCGCGTGGCCCACCAGTAGACCCGGCCGCCGCTCATCGGGGCGGCGCCGAAGCGCAGCCCCGGCCCCCAGTACTCGCCCGCCGCGATGCGGGCCGGGTCGAAGCGCACCACGCCCCTGTAGGCCACGTACCCGGCGTAGACCGGCTCGCCGTCGCCGACCAGCCGGGCGCGCACGGCCGAGCGGATACCGTCGGCGCCGACCAGCAGGTCGCCGTCGGCGCGCGAGCCGTCCGCGAAGCTCGCCGTCACGCCCGTCTCGTCCTGGCTGACGAGGGCGCAGTGGCTGCCCAGGCGCACGTGCTCGGCCCCGAGGGCGCCCAGGAGCAGCTCGAGCAGCTCGGCCCGGTGGAGCACGACGCTGATCTCGCCGACGCGCCCCTCCAGGGCCTCGTGGGACTCGACCATGATCGGCCGGCCGCGCCAGTCGTACACGCCCCCCGAGGGCGCCGGCGGGCGCGTGGCCCTGATCTGCGCGGCGAGCCCCAGACGCTCCAGGGCGCGCATGGCGTTGGCCCAGATGCCCAGGCCGGCCCCGACCTCGCGCAGCTCGCCGGCCCGCTCGAACACGGTCGCCTCCCAGCCGATCTGGCGCAGCGCGACCGCCGTCGCCAGCCCCCCGATCCCGCCGCCGATCACCAGCGCGCGGCGCGCGCCCGTCGTGCCCACCATCGCGGATCTCCTCATCAGCTGTGGCTCGCCCCTGCCGGGGGCAAGATCTCGATGCCATAGTCGGCCGCGGCGGCGATCAGGCGCGCCACCTCGCCCGGGCCCGCGGCGGGCGGGCCCTGACCAGCGCCGGCCGGCGCCCCGACCGCGCGGCAGAACTGCTCGAACCGACCGCCCGGCCCGGCGGCCACCAGCAGCCGCCCGGGCGCGCGCCCGGTGTTGGTGAAGGCGTGCACGACGCCGGCCGGGATGCGGACGCTGTCGCCCGCCGTCGCGCGCACGAGCGCCTCGCCGACCAGGAAGGTGTACTCGCCCGCGAGCACCAGGCAGACCTCGCTCACGCCGGCGTGGCGGTGGGGCGGGACGCCGGCCCCGGGCGGGGTCTCGGAGCTGTACAGCGCGAAGGCGCCGCCCGTCTGCTCCGCCGTGGCCAGGAAGGTGACGACGTCGCTGATCACGCGGAGCGTCCCGCCCGCCTGAGCCCCGCCGTCCTGCCGCTCGCCCATCGCCCGCCTCCCGCGCTCAGCTCCGACCTACAGACAAGCATAGCGGGCGCCGGGGCGCGGCACATCACCAGGGAGAGCTATCCCGCCGCCGGCGGGCGGGCTATGCTATACTGGCGCGCACGCGTTCATCCAGCTGGAGCAGCCAAAACACGGCATCAGGCGCCTGCGGCAGAGGGCCAGGAGCCGCGCCGCGGTCCCGGCGCCTTCACCGCTCGACCGCTTGCCCCGCCCCGCGGGCGGGGCGGCGCTGGTGGCACGCGCTCAGAGAGGCGGCCCACGATGCACCCTGAGGGCGAGCGGGCGGGCGCGAGCTTCCCGGCCATGCTGCGCGCGGCCCGCGCGGGGCGGGGCCTGACCCAGGCCGCCCTGGCGGCGCGGGCGGGCCTCTCGGCCGAGGCCCTGCGCAAGCTCGAGGCGGGCGCCCGGCGCCCCTCGCTCCAGAGCGCCGAGGCCCTCGCCGCCGCCCTGGGCCTGACCGGCGAGCAGCGCGTGCGCTTCTTCGCCGCGGCCCGCGGCGTGCCCTTGGCCGGGGGCGGCGAGCCGGGACAGCTTGTCCCGCCCCTGGTG
>DAOLDO010000508.1:0-5160 GCA_035327325.1 Chloroflexaceae bacterium
GCCTCGCCCTGCTACGATCGTACCGCGAGGGCGGCGGCGCGGACGCCGCCGCCCTCGCGGGGCTGGCCGCCGCCCTGGGCGATCTGCCGCTGGCCCTACACCTGGCGGGGCGTTACCTGGCGGCCTCCGGCGCGGAACCGGCCGCCTACCTGGCCGAGATCAGGCAAGCGCGGGGGCTGCGCCACCGCTCGTTCACGGGTGGCGGCCCCTCGCCCACCGACTACCGGCAAACCCTGGCCGAGACGGTCGCGCGCAGCTACGCCCGGCTCGGCCACGACCCTGTGGACCGCGAGGCGCGGGCGCTGCTCGAGGTCGCCCGGCTGCTCGCGCCGGGAGCGCCCATCCCGGTCGGGCTTCTCTTCGAGGCCCTCGGCGAGCGGGCCGGGCCGGGCCGCGGGGAGAGCGCCCTCGCTCGCCTGTGCGAGGGGATCGGTCTGGTGAGCCGCTCGCCCGACGGGCGCCAGATCCGGGTGCACCCGGTCGTCCACGCCTTTCTCCGCGAGCTGCCCGCACCCCCTGAGCGGCGCCGGTCGCTGGCCCGGGCCGCGGTCGCCCAGGCCGACGCGGCCGGCGTCGCAGGCGCCCCGCTCGACCGCGCCCTGCTCGCCCAGCTGCGCCACCTAGCCGAGCGGGCCGCCGAGCGCGGCGACCCCGAGGCGGGCGATCTGCGCGCCGCCCTGGCCCGCGCGACAGGGGAAGCCTGCGCGCTCGACAGTTACTACGCCGAGAGCGACCTCTTCGCCTGAGGGGCGAGCGGCAGCGAGCCTCACCCGGCGAGCCGAAAGGCGAGCCTCACCCTGGCGAGTGTCAGTGAGCATCACCCCAGTGCGCGAGCGCCAGCGAGCAAGTCTCACCCTGGCGAGTGTCAGTGAGCATCACCCCAGTGCGCGAGCGCCAGCGAGCGAGCCCCACCCCGGCGAGCGTCAGCGAGCCCCACCCCGCCCCTCGATCGTCGCCGCCGCCAGGTACCAGTGCTCGCGCAGCTCGATCGGCCAGCCCATGTACTGGCTGCCCAGGTCCCTGACCGTAGCGGCGTCGCCGATCCAGGCCAGGGCCTCGATCGCCTTGCGACGCAGGTAGAGCGGGCTGCCCGCCGGGTCGCCCGGGCGTAGCCTGACCTCGAAGTCGCCCATGCTCAGGCCGCGCACCTGCCGCCCGGCGGCGATCTCCTGGATCAGCTCCTTGAGGCTCGGCCCATCGCGCCCGTCGGCGAGGGGCAGGCGCACCTCGGTGATGCCGAGGCCCATCCAGGCCAGGGACTGCAGGGCCTTGGCCTTCACCGACTGGCTGGGGTTGGTCACCAGCAGGCGGATCAGCCAGTCCACGACCTCCTCGTTGGTGGCGCGCACGCGCCCGGCCAGGTAGGCCAGCTGCTGGGCCGCGCTGTCGGGGATCTCGCCCTTGCGCGTGACCAGCACCGTCAGCAGCGGCGTGACCAGGTCGGGGTCGAACAGGGTCAGGGCGTCGGCGGCGGCCCACATAGTGTCCTGCCACTCCTCGCTGATCACCTTGTCGGCCGTGTCGCCCGGGCTGAGGATGACCCGCAGAAGCTGCCTGGCGTCGAGCAGCTTGTTGCTCGGCGTGTCGGTCAGGTCGCCGAGGGCGAAGGCGGCCAGGGCCCGCTCGGGCACCGAGGGCGAGTTGCGCAACAGGGCGCGGAACTCCTCGCGGCCGGCGGGACCCTTGCGCCAGATGCGCATCATGCGCACCAGCATCTGGTCGTCGCGCAGCTCCTGCATGGAGGGCATGCGCGCCGGGGCAGCGTCGGGCCTGTCGGCCAGCGAGGTCTCGTCCACATAGCGGCTGATCACCAGGTCCGCCGCCGCGCTCTGCTCGGCGATGTGGGCGGCGGGTGCCTCGGGCGCCGGCGCCAGGTAGATGTTGCGCAGGGCCCTGGCGGCGGCGATGCGCACGTTGGTGTACTCGTAGCGCGGGCCGCTCGGCGTCTGGCGCACCTTCTCGACCAGGATGCGCCGCAGCTCGTGGCGCACCTGGTGGTAGCTGAGGCGCCCGAGGGCGGCCACGGTCTGCTCGCGGCGCTCGGGGGCGGGCTCGCGCTCGCTGCGCAGCCGCAGCACGCAGTTGTCCACCAGCTCGGCGCGCAGGTCGCCGGGCAGGCGGGCCTCCTGCTCGAACGGCACGGCCTCGAGGCAGCGGGCGGCCAACAGGGCGTGGGTGCCGCTGCCGGCCCGCACGGCGGCGGCGAGCAGCTCGAAGAGGGGCGTGGCGTCGGGCAGCAGGCCGGCCAGGGCGTAGATCACATCCTCCCACCAGCCCAGGCGCTCGGGGCTCGCGCACATCGCCACGATGTCGGAGAGGCGCGCGGCCACCTCGGGCTGCGCGGTGATCGCCACGGCGGCGCAGTAGGCCTGCAGCAGCGGGTTGACGAAGCGCGCCGCGTGCTGGCCCACCCCGGTCAGCAGGCGGGCCTCGCGCAGCAGGTCGTACATGTCCTCCAGGCTGTAGTCCCGCTCGCGCCGGACCCTGGCGAGCACGCCGAAGACCTCGCCGAGGGGCAGCTGCTCGCGGTGGCTCCAGCGGCTCTGCCAGGCCAGGGCGACCAGGCTCTCGCGGGCGGCGTCGCCGAGCGTGAAGCGCGGGTCAACCTGGCCCAGCATACGGTCGAGGTAGTCCTGCACCAGCTGGTTGCGGGTCAGGCGGGCCTGGGGGTCGGCGACGATCCGCTCGTAGATCAGGCCGAGCAGGCTTGGGTCGCCGGCCAGGTTGAGCAGGCGGTTCTCGCGGACCAGCCGGTACACGGCTGGGGCGGCCTGCTCGTCGCGCTGGCGCACGTAGCGGTAGATCTGCTGATCGTCGAGGGGCTGGACGACGAAGGCCTGGGCTGCGGCGAGGATCGGGGTGGGGAAGCTGTCCTGGGCCGAGGTGACGAGGAAGCGCTCGCCGGGGAGCCGGGCGCTGAGGGCGGCCAGGTCGCGGGCCAGGTCGATCCGGCTGCGCTCGGGCACGGCGTCGAGGTTGTCGAGCAGGAAGGCATAGCGCGGGGGCGCGTCGCCGGCCAGGCGCGTGCCCTGGGGGTGGAACAGCTCGGCCAGGCTCTCGGCGAGGGTGGGGGCCGTGGCGCGGGCCTGCTCGAGGATGTGGCGCTCGAGGCGGCCCTGGCCCCGCTGCTGCTCGTAGCCGGCCAGCGAGACGTAGATCCCGAGGGGCCTGGTCACGTCGAGGGTCACGGCGCGGGCCAGCTCGAGGGTCAGGCGCTGCAGCACCGTGGTCTGGCCGGACTGGGGCGGGCCGATCAGGGCGGCCAGGTTGGTGCGGCGGCTGGCCGCGTGCTCCTCGTGGCGGCGCTGGGGGCGCAGGCCGAGGCCGAGGGCCCGGTCGATCGCCTCGAGGGCGCCGACGGCGGCCGGCGCGTCCTCGGGCCTGGAGCGCAGCAGATTCCAGTCCTGCCCCGGGGCGACGCCAAGCACGCCCACCTCGATGAACTCGGGGCCGCCCCAGCGCACAAAGGCCGGGCTGCGCAGCACCCAGTCCACGTACTCGAGCTGGGCGTTGGGGCTGAAGAGGCGGCCCTCGGCGTTGCGCATGTAGAGCACCGGCGTGCTCCAGCTCAGGCCGTCGGGCTGGAAGACGCGCCGGCGGGCCACGTTGACCGCCATGTCAATCGTGCCGTCGCGCAGCAGGTGCTCGCTCAGGTGGTGCGTGAAGGCCCGGGCCAGGGTGATCTCGACCAGGCGCTGCATGGCCAGCACGGCAGGCACGCCGCCCTCGATCATCATGCGGGCGGCCAGGCTGTTGAGCGGGCCGGCCGTGGCACTGTTGCAGGCCACCATCACCACGAGCGAGGGCCTGTGGCTGCGCGGCAGCTTCTGGAGCCAGCCGATCAGCTCGTCGCCGTCGTAGAGGCGCACCCGGCCCGTCTCGGCGTCCTCGAGCACCAGGCGCGTCCCGCCCTCGGCGTGGAAGAGGGCGTGGCCGTAGTACATCAGCACGTCGTAGCCGCGCCGGGCCTCGCCGTCGAGGGAGCCCAGGCTCAGGGCCGCGTGCAGGGCCTCCTCGCTGGCGACGGGGAGGAAGTCGCAGCGGAACTGGCCCGAGGCGACCACGGCGCTGAAGCGGGTCTGGAAGTCGCGCTCGTCGGCCGCCTTCTCGAGGGGGGCCAGGTTCCAGCGGGCCAGGTCGGCGGGGGACGAGAGGGCGGCCAGCATGCGGATCGGGCGCTCGGCGACCGGGCGCCCCTCGTCGAAGCTGGCGCTCTCGATGTAGCGCGAGAAGGCGATGCCGGGGTCGGTCGCCAGGGGGCGCGGGGGCGAGAGGCCGCCGCTGTCGTCGAAGTACATCAGCTCCCACGGAATGGCGTGGAGGGCCGGCGCCCCGGGGTCGAGGGCCAGGCGCAGGCGCAGGGTGCGCTTGCGGGCGTTCGCGGCCGACCACGCCTGCTGGAAGGCCACGGCCAGGGCGCCCGCGAAAAGCCTGTTAAACAGGTTGAGGCCCGCGGCGGCGATGGCCTGCGGCTCGCTGCTGGTGGGCTCGGCGTAGTTGGCCAGGCTCAGCTCGGCGCGCTCGTTCAGGCGCCGCCCGCCCTGGAGCCACAGCTCCACCGTGTAGACCTGCGCGTCCGCCCCGAACAGGCCTCTGCGCTGCACGCGCACCAGCATGTCGTCATAGTCGGGCATAGTGGAAGGATGAAGGGTGAAGGATGAAGGATGAAGCCGGAGCGGCTTCGTGCCGCCCCTATGGTAGCACAACACACCATAGCAGGCCGTATCATCCCCGCGCCCCCGGCGGTAGATCAGCAGAACATTTCCTCACACCTCACACCTCGCCCATGCTCATCCGTCTCGCCATCGCCTGGATGCTCGGCATCGTCGCCGCCCACTACCTGCGCCCGGCGCCCCTCTGGCCCCTCGCGGGCGCCGCCGTCGCCCTCTGCGCCGCCCTGGCCGGCCGCGGCCGGCCCCGCGCCGCGGCCGCCCTGGCCCTCTGCGCCGCCCTGGGGGCGCTGCGCTACGCCGGCGGCCTCCCCGAGCTCGGGCCGAGCAGCGTGGCGGCCCTCGTCGGCCAGGGCGAGTTGACCCTGGTCGGCGCGGTCGCCGCCGACCCGCGGCGCAGCGAGGACGGCCAGCGGGTGGTCGTGGCGGTCGAGGCCGTGCTGCGCGGCGACGCCGCCGCGCCCGCCGAGGGGCTGGCCCTGGGCGTCCT
>DAOLDO010000509.1:0-5157 GCA_035327325.1 Chloroflexaceae bacterium
TGAGGGGCCGCCGCCGGCCCCTCACACTCCCCGCGCGGGGGGCGCTGCCCCCTCGGCCCACAATTTGGGGCCTCTGCCGGCGTTTTCGCCCCTGCCGCCATGCCTCAGTCCTTAAGGATCGGTGCGCACCCCGGCGCCTTCGGGCGGCCTGCCGGACACGCGCACGGGAGGGCGTTCTGGCGCTGCACGGGGCGCTGTCCGCCGGAACGGTGGGGCCGGCCGGGGCGCGCGGGCGCTAGATGGCATCACAGCTGTCTGTCGGCTGGTAGTAAGGGCGCCCCGGCGTGGGCGCCCACGCCGGGGCGCCCCAACGCCAACCACAAGGCGGCTGTGGCGCGCCCTAGCGGATCAGCCTCGGCAGCAGCCGCGCCAGCTCCCCCGCGCGGCGCGCCCGCAGCGCGAGGCGCGCCCACGGCGGCAGCAGGCGACGGTCGGCGATGTGGTCGAGCTGAAGCTGGAGCGGCGCGCGCATGAGCGCGTGGCCGGCACTGGCCGTGGCCGGCACGCGGCGGGCCGCCCAGGCGACGAGCTCGTCGAGGGCGCGCTGGGCCTCGGCCAGGGCCTCGGCCAGGGCGGCGCGGGGCGCCTCGCGGGCGTCGAGCACGTAGAGTTGCTGGCGCAGGCGCAGGAAGCGCAGGGTGGCGGCCCCCAGCTCCCACTCGGCCCGCTCGGCGGCGAGGGGGGGGGCGAGGGGGCCGGCGGCGGCCCAGGCGTCGCGCCCGCGGGCCAGGTGGTCCTCGGCGGCGCGCATGGCCTCGAGGCGGCGCTCGAGGGTCAGGCGCGGCTCGCCGACGGTGTCGAGGATATCGGCGGGCGGGGCGGCCACGGGGTCGCGGCGGGCCCACGGCCGCGGGGGCGCGTCCTGCTCGGGGTCACGGGCCAGGGCGGGGCGCCAGGCGGCCTCGAGGGCGGCGTAGGCGGCGGCGAGGGGCGAGGCCAGGGCGGGCGCCCTGGCCTCGGCGTAGGCGCACAGCAGCGCCCGGGGGTCGCCGTCGGGCGCCCAGGCCAGGCGGGCGAAGAGGTAGGCGTTGACCGGCGGCCAGGCGAAGGGGCGGTCACCGGTGAGCAGGGCGTGGACCGCGCCGACGCCGGCAGCCCTGTAGTGGGCCATGTCGGCCGCGATCACGGCGGGCAGGGGCGGCGGGGCCGACTTGAAGAGAATGCCGTCGAGGTAGTACTCGAAGGCGGCCAGGTCGGGGCGGGGCGTCCGCGGGCCCGGGCCGGCGAAGGCGTCCGCGCCGCGCTCGAGGCGGGCGGCGCCGGGGGCGTTGGCGGGCGCGCCCAGGCCGGCGGCGTAGCTGCGCAGGCGCGGGGCGAAGAGCAGGCTCAGGGCGGGGTGGGGGGCGACGCGGGCCGGCGGGGCCTCGGTGTCGTGGTAGGCCAGGTAGGCGAGGCTGGCCCCGGGCCGGGCGGTCGCCAGGGCCTCGGCCAGGGCGTTGGCGGCGGTGAGGGCCTGGTCGGCGGGGCTCAGGCCGGCGCAGGCGGGGCAGCGGCACCAGCCGCCCGCCCGCAGGTCGTCGGGCCAGAGGTGGTAGACCTCGGCCTCGGGGTAGGCCCGGAAGAAGGCCGCCCCGGCGCGGCGCACCCGGTCGAGGGCCTCGGGGCTGCTCACGCAGAGGTTGTGGTCGGGCGTACGCCGCGCCCCGTCGTGGCGGAACAGCTCGGGCCGCTCGCGGATCAGGCGGCGCGGCAGCAGGTCGCGCAGGTGGTGGCCGCCGAGCTCGAGGCGCAGCCCCAGCTCGCGGATCAGGGGCAGCAGGGCGCGGCGGCGGGCCCGCCAGCGCCCGAGGCGGCAGGCGGCGAGGGCCGGCTCGTGGATGGTGGTGTGGACGAAGACCGTGTTGAGCCTGTTGCGGGCCGCCCACAGGATCCAGGCCTCGGCCTCGTCGAGGAAGTGATCGTGGCCGATCACCAGGCCGCGCACGGGCAGGGCGGGCCGGTCGGCGACGGCATCGCCCGGCAGCGCGGGCGGGGGACTGGCGGGGAGGCGCTCGCCGGCGAGGCCGGGGGCCGGCCAGGCGCAGCCGAGGGCCTCGAGCAGGTCGAAGACGGCGTAGAGCAGGCCGCGGGGGCCGTCGCCGCGCAGCACGAGGCCGGCGCCGTCGGGCACGCGCACGAAGCCGTCGCCCTCGGGCCCGTGGCGCAGGGCGATGCGCGGGCCTGGGGCGGCGGCGGCCAGGGGCAGCTCGGGGGCGCCGAGGCGGGCCAGGGCGGCACGCAGCTCGACCGCGGCCCGGCGGGCCACGGGGTGGGCGCCGTCGAGCTCGATCGACCAGTCTGGGGTCAGGGTTAGATCCACGCCGCCATTATAAGCGAACGCGAGAGGGGGGCTGCCGGGGGCGGGGCGCCGGCCGGCCCGCGCCGATCTGATCGGGCGGGGCGAACGGGCGGCCCCAGGTGACCGCCATGGGGTCGCCCGCGCTACTGGCGGGCGCCGGCCAGGCGACGGAGCCAGCCGAAGGCGCCGCGGGAGCCCTCGCCGGGCTGGATCTGCTCGCGGCGGGCCTCGGCGACGGCGCGCCGGGCCTCGCGGGCGGCCCGCTCCTCGGCGGCCTGCTGGTGGCGCCGCCGCAGCTCATGCTTCACCAGAAATTGGTCACGCTCAGGGATCATGCTCGCACCTCGCTCGTCGCTACTGTCTCGCTTTCTGCGTCCATGGTAGCGCGGCGGGGCGGCGAACACATCGCCGGGATCAGGTATCCGGGGCGGGAGGATCGCGCCGGGCCATCGGTCTAAGGTCTTAAGGGAGATCACGTAGGGGCGGCGGGGACCAGGCCCTATACCTGATCAGAGAAGGACGAGCGCGGATCGAGCAGGGCCAACCGGGCGCAGAGTCCTGGCGGCTTTGCGGCCTTTGCGCGAGGCGCCCGAGCGGAATCGGGGCTAGGCCGACCTGGCGGCGAGGCCGCGCTCGACGGCGTAGGTGGCGGCCTGGGTACGCGAGCTGAAGCCGAGCTTGCCGAGGATGTTGCGCACGTGCACCTCGGCGGTCTTCTCGGAGATGACCAGGGCCTCGGCGATCGCGCGGTTGGAGAGGCCCCTGGTGATCAGGGCCAGGACCTCGAGCTCGCGGGGGGTAAGCCCGTCGATCGGGCGTGGCTGGGCGGGCGGGCGGGCCGGGGCGGGGGCCGGCGCCAGGTGGGCATCGAGCCGCTCGATGCGGCCGAGCTCGTAGGCGCTGCCGATAGCCTCGGCGCCGACGCGGGCGGCCCGCAGCTCCGCCTGGGCTTTGGCCCGGGCGGCGGGCGTACCGACGCGCAGGAGGGCCTCGGCGCGCTCGACGCGCAGGCCGAGGGCGGCGGGCCTGTAGCCGAGGGCCTCGTACAGCGCGACCGCCCAGGCCATGAGCTCGGCGGCCTCGGCGGGCGAGGAGTCGAGGGCGGCGCGGCCCCGCAGGTCGGCGACGAGGGCGTTGTCCTTGCGCGGCTCGCCGGCCGGCGTAGAGACGGCCTCCATCTGGGCGATCAGGGCCGTGGCCTCGTCGCGGCGCCCGGCCTTCAGATAGATCTGGGCGACGCTGAACAGCTTGAAGATCCCCTGGCCCAGGCGGCTCAGCGCGGCCCCCTCGCCGATCTGCGCCCGCACGCGGGCCATGAGCCTGTCGGCCATGGCGACGGCACGCTCCCCCTCGTCGAGGGCGTCATAGATATGGATCAGCGAGCTCTCGAGGTGGCCGATCGTCTCGGGGTCGCCCGCCGCGGCGACCGTCGCCTCGAGCAGCTCGCGGGCCTCGCCCAGCCGGCCGCGCTCGACCAGGAGCAGGGCGCGCGTCATCTGGAGCATGGGGCGCTCCTCGCGGGCGCCGGGGAAGCCCGGACGCAACACCTCGTCCAGGCGCGCCTCGAGCGCATACCACTCGCCGGCCTCGAATTCGTTCCACGAGAGGCTGACAAGCAACGTGCTCGAGCCCCTGATGTAGCCGTGGCGCGCGGCGTAGGCCCAGCCCTCGCGCCCGAGCTCGAGGGCGCGCCTGCTGACCCCGCACTGGTGCATGCGCCCGCCCAGGTTGATGTAGGCGCGCACGGCGTCGGCGGGCAGGTCGGCGGCCAGGGCCACGGCGAGGCTGCGCTCAAGATGGGCGATGCCCTCGTCCAGGCGCCCGGTCGCGCCGAGGGCGACCCCGATATTGTTGAGGGCGTGGCTGATCACCTGCTGGTCGCCGAGGGCCTCGCCCATAGCCAGGGCCCGCTCGCCCCAGGCCAGGGCCTCGGCGGCGTGGCGGTCCTCCTCGAACAGGCTGAGCATATGGAGGTGGGAGAGGGCGCTGCAGGCCATGGCCAGCTCGCGCGAGGGGCCGTCGGCCTCGAGGGCGGCCAGGGCGGCGCGGGTCTGGGCGAAGGCCCCCGCGACGTCGCCGAGCTCCCAGGCGCAGCGGCCGAGCCAGCGCAGGATGTCGCCGGCGCGCCGCCGCTCGCCGAGGGCCTCGTAGAGGGGCAGGGCCTCGCGCCAGTAGCCGGCGGCGCGGCGGGGCTCCTCGACGTGGTAGGCGGCGTAGCCGAGGCGGGCGAGCAGGCTGGCCCGTGCAGCGTTGTCGTAGAGCTGCTCGCCCGCCTCGAGGGCGGCCTCGTAGTGACCGAGGGCCTCGCGGTAGGCGTGTACGCGGGCGGCCTTGTCGCCGGCCAGCTCGCTGTAGCGGGCGGCCTCGGGCAGGGCGCGGGCGAGCAGGGCGTGGTAGGCGAGCTGGTCAACGACGGCGGCCGGGTCGGCGCCGTGCAGCTCCTCGAGAGCCCGCAGTACCTCGTGGTGCCTGATGCGTCGCTCGCGGCGCAGCATCTCCTCGTAGAGAGCGGCGCGGATCAGCTCGTGGCGGAAGCAGTAGCGGTCCTCGGGGCCGGACGGCTCCTCGGCGATCAGCTGGCGCTCGACCAGGGCGCTGAGCGAGCGCAGCAGGGCGGGCTCCTGGGCGCCGGTGAGGCGCAGCAGCAGCTCGAAGTCGAAGCGGCGGCCGATCACGGCGGCGGCGCTGATCGCGGCTCTGGTGGGCTCGTCGAGGTCGGCCACGCGGCGCAGGACGCTCTCGCGGATCGAGATCGGCAGGGCCGGCTCGGCGAGCTGGGCGCGGCCGGGGCCAGGGCCGGGCCAGGCCCCCTCGGCCAGCAGGGCGCCCAGGATCTCCTCGGCGAACTCCGTCATCCCCTCCATCAGCACGCCGCCGCC
>DAOLDO010000510.1:0-5155 GCA_035327325.1 Chloroflexaceae bacterium
CTCGACGCCGTAGCCGCTGTTCCCCGAGATCACGTTGCGGTCGGCCGGGAGGGGCCCGCCGATCGTGCTGCCGCTGCCGCCGGCGATCTGCACGCCGGTGGTGTTGCCGTCCGCGACCCCGGCGGCGTTGAGCCCGATCAGGTTGCCGGTCACGGTCACGTCGCCGGCCTGAATGCCGATCGCCGTGGTGAAGCCGGTGAGCTGGAGGCCGCGAACCGCGCTGCCCTCGGCGCCCGGGCCGAAGACCAGGCCGTTGATGGCCAGGCCGTCGAGGGCGACCCGCACCACGCCGTCCCAGCCCTGCGCCAGGGTGTTGGGGCTGCTGCCGGGCTGGGTGTAGCCATCAATCGTGACCGGGGCGGTGATCGCCGGCAGGGCGGTGTCGGCGTTCAGGCTGATCGTCTGCAGGCCCCCGCCGGGGAGGTCGAAGCTGATCAGCGAGGGGCCGGGGTCGGCGTTGGCGTCGAGGATGGCCTGGGCCAGCGAGCCCGGCCCCGAGCCAGCGGTGGTGGTGACGACGAGCCCCTGGGCCTCGCAGGCGTCCACGATGCTGTCGCTGTCGGCGTCGTTGCCGGGCTGGGGCCGGAAGACCAGGTCGTCGAAGACGAAGGCGCCTGACTGGTTCTCGATCTGGACCGAGCGGATACAGTCGCCGCTCACAGCGAGCACGCCGGGGGCGCCGCTGGTCTGCTCGTCCACCGGCGGGCCGCCTGCGAGCTCGATCGTCGCCGCCGTCCCCGTGCCGGCGCGGGCGATCAGGCGGTTCTGCTGGCCGTTCGTCACGACGAAGTTGACGCTGACGAAGTCAACCGCGTAGGCGAAGTTGACCAGCATGTCGGCGCCGTTGGGGTCGGTGAAGACCGTGACGGCGGCGCCGTCGGTGGTGAGCTCGTCGAACGGCACGGCGCGGTAGGCGTCGAACTGCACCCCGCGCTCCTCGTAGGTGAAGTTCAGCGCGTCCTGGGCCGCGGCGCCGCTCTGGTTGGTCAGGCCCTCGTCGTTGAAGTTGATCGTGCCGGTGCCGTCGCCGAACTCGAGCGCGCCGATGTCGCACAGCTCGTTGGCGAGCCTGTAGCGACTGCGCTGGTCGGTGGCCGTGCAGGTGGCGAGGCCGCCCGCGTTGCGGGCCGCGCTGGGCGCGCCGAGGGTGTAGAGCCAGCCCGTGGCGTCGGGCGTCAGCTGGGGGTCGCCGTCCACGAAGCCGGGGCATGGGTTCGCGATCCCCGTGACCTGCTCGAGGTTGGTGCCGCTGCCGGGGCCGAGAGTAACCGAGCAGTTGGGGTTCAGGGCGGCCGTGTTGCCGCTGACAATCGCGTTGTTGATCGTGTAGACCGCGCCCGGGTTCAGCGAGTAGATCCCGCCGCCGGCGTTGGCGTCCGTGCCGCTAGTGTCGTTGGCGACGTTCTCGGTGATGGTGACGCCGTTCAGGGTCACGGGCGCGTCGTCGGCGAAGATCCCTCCACCGAGGCCGGGCGAGCCGTTGGCGGTGTTCCGGGCGATAGTGGAGCTTTCGACGACGAGCAGCGAGCCATCGTGGCCGATCGCACCCCCGTCGTCGCCGGCGACGTTGTCCACCAGGGCGCTGCGCCTGATCGTGGCGCTGCCGAGGTTGAAGAGGGCGCCGCCCTGGCCCGAGAAGCCGTCGAGGCCGGCGCGGTTCCCCTCGAGGGCCACGCCGACCAGCTCGAGCGTGCCGAAGTTGAGGATGGCACCGCCGTCGAAGCCGCCCGCGTCGCCGCCGAGCAGGGTCAGGTCGGTGAGCGTCAGCTCGGCGCCGGGCGCCACCTCGAAGAAACGGAAGGCGGGCGCGACACCGCCGCGCACAATGGTCGCCCCGTTGCCGACGACCGTCAGGCGCCCGCCCGCGGCCGCGATCACCGGCAGGCCGTTGGGGCCGTTGGGGCCGGCGTTTTCCGCCACGGCCAGGTCGTACTCGCAGGCTGGGGCAAGCACGATCCGGCTGTCCTCGGGGCTGCTGTTGGCGTCGGCGACGGCCTGGATCAGCTCGGCCGCGGCGCAGTCCGGCGTGTAGGTCTCGGCCCTGGCTGCGCCCGGCCTGAGGCCGCCGGCCGCCGCCAGGGCGGCCACGAGCGCGCCAACGACCAGCGCGATCCGAACGAGTCTCGCTCCCCGCCCGTGTGTCTGGGCCATCTCCCCCACCTTCCGGCTACGCGCGTGGGCAGCCCCTGGCCCCGCGCCCGTCTTGCTCAGACTCTAAGCCGCTGCCCGTGCCCCCCGCATCAGGCAGACTACGGTTTGAGGCTACGTAGGAGCCGGCTGGCGCCGCGGGCACACCCCCGCAAGGATACGTATCCTTATACGCATACCCGGAGCGTGCCGGGGGGCCAGCAGGTTTCATGCTTGTGCGCCTACACTATAGACGGATCGTCTGAAAAACGCCATAGCCCGGGGCCGCGCGCAGGTAACACTGTGTTCATCCCCTGCGCGGACCCGGCTGGGCGGGCCGCGATGCGGGTGTGCTATACTTTTGCCGCGCGGTGCGCGCCTGACACGGGACCTTGGCGATGCCCTTCCTGCGCCTGCTGGCTCGGATCTGGACGGTGCTGCTCGGCTGCGCGGCCCTCGCGCTGACGCTCGCCGTCGCCGCCCGCTTCGTCATCCCCCTCACCCCGTGGGCGCCCGCCCCGAGCCTGGCGGTCGCCGACCCGCCCGACGGCGCCGCCGACGTGCGCCCCCGCGCCGCGATCACGCTGCGCTTCAGCGCCCCGATGAATCGCGCCAGCGTGGAGCGGGCCCTGCGCATCGAACCGCCCACCCCTGGCGCGATCAGCTGGGCCCCCGACGCGACCGCCCTCACCTTCCAGCCGACCGGGCCCCTCAGCCCCGCGACCACCTACACCGTCACCCTCGACGGCTCCGCCCTGGGCCGCTGGTGGCGCCCCCTGACCGAGCGGGCCGCGGCCGGCTTCCGCACGGCGCCCCAGCCCGCCGTGGTGGCCGCCCTGCCCGCAACGGCCGGCGCGCCCCCCGACACCGCCCTGGCCGTGGTCTTCAGCCAGCCGATGGTGCCCCCCGAGGCCGTCGGCCAGCCGGCCGCCCTGCCCGACCTGCGCCTCGAGCCGGCCGCGGCCACCAGCGCCCGCTGGGCCGACCAGCGCACCCTCGTGCTCTTCCCGGCCGCCCCCCTCGCGCCCGCCACGCGCTACACCGCCACCATCGGCGCCGGCCTGACCGACCTGCGCGGCGTCGAGCTCGGGGCGCCCTTCAGCTGGAGCTTCACCACCGGCTGGCCCGCCATCGTCGCCCGCGCCCCCGAGGACGGGGCCCGCTGGGTCAGCCCGCGCGCGCCCCTCTCGCTGCGCCTCGCCGCGCCCCTCGCCCCCGACCTGCTGCGCCAGGCCCTCCAGATCAGCCCCGCGGTCGAGGGCGACCTGGCCGCCGAGGTGGTCGGGGCGACCCAGGTGGTGACCTTCACCCCGCGGGGCGGCTGGGCCTACGGCACGACCTACAGCGTCACCCTTGCCGAGCCGCCGGGCAGCGGCCTCGGCCCCCCGCCCGAGCTACCCTGGCAGTTCAGCGTCGGGCCCGAGCCCGGCCTGGTGGCCTTCTTCCCCGGCCAGGGCCAGGTGCTCCCCCCCGGCGAGGCGATCCGCCTGGTCTTCAGCACGCCGATGGACGAGGCGGCCCTGCTGGCGGGCCTGCGCGTCGAGCCCCCGGTGGACGAGCTGCCGGTCAGCGTGAGCGAGACCGAGGTGCGCCTGCGGCCCGTCCTGCGGCCCTCGACCCTCTACACGATCACCCTGAGCGCCGACACCCGCGACCGCAGCGGCGAGCCTCTGGGCGCCGAGGCCGTGGTGCAGCTGCGCACCGCCCCGGCCCGGCCCGCTCTGGCCGTCCCCGAGGCCGTCGCCGGCGTGGTCACCCTGCCTCTCAGCCGCACCGCCGAGCTGACCTTCGAGAGCACCAACCTGACGGCCCTCGACCTGGCCCTCTACCCCCTCGACCGGGCGACCCTGCTGCGGGCCCTGGCCCTGCCCGCAGACCAGTGGCCCGCCTTCAGCCCCGAGCGCTACGGCCAGGCCCTCGCCCGGTCCTGGCGCGTGACCCCCACGGCGCCCCTCGACGAGCCGGGCCCGCTGCTGGTGGAGGTGGGCCTGGCCGACGGCGAGGCCCTGCCGGCGGGCGCCTACTACCTGCGCGCCACCTCGCCCGAGGGCCCCCGCGCCGACCTGATCCTGCTCGCCTCCGAGGCCCGCCTGACCCTGCGCCAGGGCCCCGCCTACACGCTGCTCTGGGCCACCGACACGGCGGGCGCGCCCATCGCCGGCCTGCCCGTGGCCCTGTACGACGGCGAGGCGCCCGTGGCCAGCGGCCAGACCGGGGCGGACGGCGTTTGGGTCGAGCCCCTCGCCAGGGGCCCCGCCGACCGCCCCCTGCTCGCCCTGAGCGAGGGCGGCGCCCCCGCCCTGACTCGCGGCGACCGGCTGATCGGGGCGCCCCCAACAACCGCGCCCAGCGTGCGCAGCCTGCTCTTCCCCGACCGGGCCCGCTACAGCCCAGGCGAGCGGGTGCAGGTGCGCGGCCTCGCCCGCCGGCGCGCCGACGACGGCAGCCTGGCCCTGCCCGCAGCCGACACGCCCTGCCGCCTGCAGCTGCGCGCCGAGGGCGGCGCCACCCTCGGCCCCGCCGCGCCCTGCAGCGTCGAGCCGGCCACCGGCGCGATCAGCGGCACCCTCGCCCTGGCCCCGCGCCTGGCCCCCGGCGACTACAGCCTCTCGGCCCAGGTCGGCGACGAGCTTCTGGCCCTCCCGCTGCGCGTGGCCCCGCCCGAGGGGCCCAGCTTCGATATCGCCGCCGAGCCGGCGGGCGACGGGCTGCTCCTCCAGGTGACGCGCGGCGGCCTGCCCATGGCCGGGGCGGTGGTCAGCTGGAGCCTACGCCTGGAGCCCATGGCCCTCCCGACGACGCCGCCCGGCTACGTCGTCGCCCCACTCGACGCGGGCGGGCCCACCACGCTCTCGGGGCAGGCGCCCGTCGACGCCGAGGGCCGTGTGCGCCTCGACCTGCCCGCCGGGCCGGCCGGCGCAGGGCCCTCGTCACCAGCGCCATGGCCTCGGGGTCGTGGTCACGGACGGAGGCCGTGAGCAGCGTCTCGACCACCTTGGCGGCGACCGACCGCGGACCGAGGAGCGGG
>DAOLDO010000511.1:0-5142 GCA_035327325.1 Chloroflexaceae bacterium
CCCGCCCCCCCGGGGGGGGGGCTTTGTAGGGGGGGGTGGCCCCCCCCCTAGGGGGGGGGGGGGGGGGGGGGGCCCCCCCCCCCCCCCCCCGCCGCCGCCAGCGCCGCCACACCCCCTACCTCCTGCTCGCCCCCGCGGTGCTCTTCATGGCGGCCTTCTTCGTGTGGCCGATGGTCCAGGCCTTCGGGCTGGCCTTTCAGACCTCGGCGGGCACGTTCACGACGGCCAACTTCTCGCGCATGTCGAGCGACCTCAACTTCTGGCCCTCGATCCGCAACACCCTGCTGCTGATCGCCGTGCTCGTGCCACTGCAGGTCGCCCTGGCCCTGGCCATGGCCCTGCTGCTCAACAGCGGCATCAGGTGGCAGAGCTTCTGGCTCTACTGCTGGGCCATCCCCCTCGCCATCTCCGACCTGGCCGCCGGCATCGTCTGGCTGGCCGTCTTCACCGACCGGGGCTACCTCAACTCGCTGCTCGACACCGTCGGCCTGGCCGGCTTCAGCTGGCTCAGCTACGAGAACCCCGTCAGCCTGTTCATGGCCGTGGTGATCGCGGAGACCTGGCGGGCCACGGCGATCGTGATGGTGATCCTGGTGGCCGGGCTGCAGGTGATCCCCAAGGAGTACGGCGAGGCCGCCCAGGTCTTCGGGGCCACGGGCTGGCAGCGCCTGCGCCACGTCACCCTGCCGCTGCTGCGCCCCAGCCTGCAGGTGGCGCTGATCCTGCGCACCATCCTGGCCTTCCAGGTCTTCGCCGTGGTGATCGCCCTGGCCGGGCGCAACATGCCCGTGCTGGCCGGCGAAGCCTACTACTGGTACAGCTCGTACAGCAACCCGAACGTCGCCGCGGCCTACGCCCTTGTGATCATGGCCTTCTCGCTGGCCAACACGGCGATCTATCTGCGGGCCCTGCGCACCCGCGACGAGGAGGTGGGCGTCCGATGAGCTCCGTCACCCTCACGCCGCGCCGGCCGCCGCCCCGCGAGCGGGCGGGCCGGGCCGCGCTCTACCTGGCGGCCATGCTGCTCACCGGCTTCATGCTGCTGCCGATCTACCTGATCACCCTGGCCGCCTTCAGCCCGCGCGCCGCGATCTCGGCCTTCCCGAAGAGCTGGCTCCCCACCCAGGTCTCGTTCGAGACCCTGTCCTTCTTCCTCAACTCGACCGGGGTCTGGCCGGCCGCCTGGCGCAGCGTGGTCGTGGGCATGCTCACCCTGCTGCTGGCCCTGCTGCTCGGCGCGCCCGCCGGCTACGCGATCGCCCGCTACGCCTTCCGCGGCCGCGACAGCTTCAAGATGCTGATCCTGACCACGCGCTCCTTCCCGATCGTCATCCTCTCCATCCCGCTCGCCGTCACCTTTATCGGCGTCGGGCTCTACGACACGATCTGGGCCGTGGTGCTGGCCCACACCGCCCTGGCCCTGCCCACCACCATCCTGGTCAGCAGCAGCATCTTCCTCGGCGTCCCACGCGACCTTGAGGAGGCCGCCGAGACCCTGGGCTGCACGCCATTCGGGGCCTTCCGCCGCGTGGTGCTGCCCCTGGCCCTGCCCGGCCTGGCCGCCGCGGCGATCTTCACCTTCGTGCTCTCGTGGAACGAGGTCTTCGCGGCCACCATCCTGACCGTGCGCAACCGCACCCTGCCGGCCCACGTGCTCGGCGTGCTCAACAACTCGCCGCTGCCCTTCCGCTTCGCCGGCGGCTTCGCCCTGGTCGTGCCCTCGCTGATCTTCATCTTCTTTATGCGGCGCTACCTGCTCAACATGTGGGGCCGCGTCACCCGGTGACCAGCCATGGCCGAGATCCAGATCCAGAACATCACCAAGATCTACCCGCGCACCCAGACGCCGGCGGTTGACGACGTGAGCCTGCGCGTGGCCGACGGCGAGTTCATGGTGCTGCTCGGCCCCTCGGGCTGCGGCAAGACGACCCTGCTGCGCATGCTCGCCGGGCTCGAGTACCCCGAGGCCGGGCGGATCATGATCGGCGCCCGCGAGGTGACCGACCTGCCGCCCCGCGCGCGCCAGATCGCGATGGTCTTCCAGAGCTACGCCGTCTTCCCCCACATGACCGTCGCCGACAACATCGGCTTCGGCCTGCGCATGCGCAAGGAGGACGCCGCGACGATCAGGCGCAAGGTCGAGCGGGCCGCCGAGATGCTCGAGCTGAGCCCCTACCTGGCCCGCTTCCCGGCCCAACTCTCGGGCGGGCAGCGCCAGCGCGTGGCCGTGGCCAGGGCGATCGTGATGGAGCCCCAGGTGCTGCTGATGGACGAGCCGCTCTCCAACCTCGACGCGCTGCTGCGTCTGCAGTTCCGCGCCGAGCTGAAGCGCCTGGTGGCCGAGGTCGGCGCGACGACGATCTACGTCACCCACGACCAGGTGGAGGCCCTGAGCCTGGGCGACCGCATTGCGGTGATGCGCCAGGGCCGCATCGTGCAGTGCGCGCCGCCGATGCAGGTCTACGACCAGCCGGCCGACGCCTTCGTGGGCGGCTTCATCGGCAACCCGCCCATGAACTTCCTGCGCGCCCGCGTCGAGCGCCACGACGGCCAGCGCCGCCTGCTGCTCGGCGGCCACCCCCTCGCCACCGAGCCGCCGCCCGCGGCCGACGGGGCCGAGCTGACGGTCGGGATCCGCGCCGAGAGCATCGAGGCCAGCGCCGAGCCCCTGGCCGGCGCCCTGCCTGCCACCGCCGAGGTGGTCGAGCCCGCCGGCTCGCACCTGCTGATCACCGCCCGCGTGGGCGACCAGCGCGTCAAGCTGCTCACCCGCACCGACTTCGCCGTGCGCCCCGATGGGCCGATCTGGCTGCGCCCCGAGCCCGACAAGCTGCGCTGGTTCGAGCCCGCCAGCGGGCAGACGATCGGGGCCCCCGCACGATGAGGCCCTTGCCTCGCCGCAGACCTCACCCCCGCCGCTGCGCGGCGCCCCCTCTCCTGCAGGAGAGGGGGGTGGGGGGTGAGGTCTGCGGCGGCGCCCGGCCATGTGATGTGAACGGTAGCCGCCTATGCGCCCCGCCGACACCGCCGCCCTGATCGCCGCCGCGAAGACAGTCCTCGACGGCAACTGGATTGGCGCGGCCACCAAGCCCGCCCCGCGGCTCTACCCGCACCAGTGGTCGTGGGACTCGGCCTTCATCGCGGTCGGCTACGCCCGCTACGACCAGGCCCGCGCCGAGTCGGAGCTGCGCGCGCTGTTCGCCGCCCAGTGGAGCAGCGGCCTGCTGCCGCAGATCGTCTTCCACCCCGAGGCCGCCGGCTACTTCCCCGGCCCCGACGCCTGGGGCCTGCGCGGCGACCCCCGCGTTCCCGCCGCCGCCCTCACCACCGGCATCGTCCAGCCCCCGGTCCACGCCACCGCCGCCCTCCACAGCATACGCCACGCCCGCGACGCCGCGGCGGCCCGGCGCTTCCTCGAGGAGCTGTACCCGGGGCTGCGGGCTTGGCACGACTACCTGCACCGCGAGCGCGACCCCCGCGGCGAGGGCCTGGTCTACGTGCGCCACCCCTGGGAGTCGGGCATGGACAACTCGCCCCTCTGGGACGCGGCCCTGGCCCGCATCGCCATCGCGCCGGGCGACGTGCCGCCCTACGAGCGCCAGGACACCGGCCACGTCAGCGCCGACCAGCGCCCTCTCGGCTCCGACTACGACCGCTACATGTACCTGGTGGCCCTCTTCCAGCGCCACGGCTACGACGAGGCCGCCCTCGCCGCGGCCTGCCCCTACCTCATCCAGGACGTCCTCTTCAACAGCCTGCTCTGCCGCGGCGACCGCGACCTGGCCGAACTGGCCCGCCTGCTGGGCGACGACCCGGCCCCCCTCGAGGCCAGGGCCGAGCGCACGGCCCGCGCTATTGACGCGAAGCTCTGGGACGAGGGCGCGGGAATCTATCTCGACTACGACCTGGCGAACGACGAGCCGGTGCGGGCCATGGTCTCGGGCGGCTTCGCCCCGCTCTTCGCGGGCGTGCCCGACGCGAGGCGGGCGCGGCGGCTCTACGCGCTGCTCGACTCACCCGCCTTCGCCCCGCTGGGCGGGCCGGTCGCCCCGGTGCCGAGCTACAGCAGGCTCGCCGAGGGCTACGACCCCAGCCGCTACTGGCGCGGGCCGGTCTGGGTCAACGTCAACTGGCTGATCTACCACGGGCTGCGGGCCTACGGCTACGCCGACTACGCGGCCTGGCTGCGCGAGGCGACGGTCGGGCTGGTCGCCAGCAGCGGCTTCCGCGAGTACTTCAACCCGGAGACCAGCGGCGGCCTCGGCACCGACGACTTCTCGTGGACCGCGGCCCTGCTGATCGACCTGCTCGCGGGCGAGTAGGGGGTGGCTGTGGCGACTTGACGCGGCGCCCCCCTCTCCGCGGCGGAGAGGGGGGCTGGGGGGTGAGGTCGGCGGCGCCCGCCGCCCCCCTTACTCCGCCGCGAGCCGCGCCTCGGACGGCGGCTCCTGCGTGCCCTCGCCCACCCCGCGCGCCGCCCGGTCCTCCAGGGTGACGACGGCGGGCGTGAGGGCGGCGGCGACGGCCACGAGTACGCAGATCGCGCCGCCGGCCAGGTAGGCCGCCTGGACGCCGAGCCGGTCGGCGGCGGGGCCGGCGAGCAGCAGGCCCAGGGGCGCCACGGCGCCCGAGACGCTGCCCACCAGGGTGAAGACGCGCCCTTGCATCTCGGGGGCGACGGTGGCCTGCATCACGGCCATGAGCGGGCCGTTGGCGAGCACGAGCATCGCGCCGGTGGCGCCGATCGCGGCCACGCCGCCCCAGAACGCGCCCGCCGGCATCAGGCCCAGGGCGAGCAGGCCCCCGCCGGCCGCGCCGATGCCGAGCAGGCTGGTGAAGATCCGGCGCCGGAAGCCGCCCCACACGCCCAGCAGCACTCCGCCGACGATGATGCCCACGCCGAAGGCCGCCTCGAGGATGGCCAGGCTCACCGCGTCGCCGCCGAAGTGCTGGGTCACCAGGATGGGCTTGAGCGCCATCGCCGGCGCCACCAGCAGGTTGATCGCCGCCGCCATGCAGAGCAGGATCAGCAGCCCCGGCCAGGCGAAGACGTAGCCCAGCCCCGCCCGCATGTCGGCCAGCACCGAGGCCCGCGGGCCCGGCTGCCCCGCCGGCTGCGGGATGCGGAAGAGGAGCAGGGGC
>DAOLDO010000512.1:0-5136 GCA_035327325.1 Chloroflexaceae bacterium
CACCCACCGCGCGAAGCCCCACGCCCCACCCGGGCGTGGGGCTTCGGCGTGCGCCTATGAGGCGTGGACCTCTGCGGAGCGTCACCCTAGCGGCGCTCCGTCAGCATCTGCAGGCCGCCGCGGGGCCGGAGTGTGATCAGGGGCTCTGGCTCGGGCAGCGGCCCGGTCAGGCGCAGGCGCACGCGGCGTGCGATCGTCGCCAGGGCCAGGGTGGCCTCCATGAGGGCGAAGGTATTGCCGATGCAGATACGCGGCCCGGTGCTGAAGGGGATATAGGCGTACTTATGGCGCGCCGCCTGCTGCTCGGGCGTGAAGCGCTCGGGGTCGAAGCGCTCCGGGTCGGGCCAGAACGCCGGGTGGCGATGGGTCATGTAGGGGCTGATATCCACCGCACTCCCCTTCGGAATAGCGTAGCCGCCGATGCTGTCGTTGTCCTTCACGCCGCGGGCCATGATCCAGGCCGGCGGGTAGAGCCGCAGCGCCTCGTCAATCACCATACGGGTATAGGCGAGCCGAGGAAGGTCGGCCACAGTGGGCGAGCGCTCGCCCAGCACCGTGTCCAGCTCGGCGTGGAGCCGGGCGGCGGCAGCCGGATTGGCGTCGAGCAAGGCCCACGTCCAGGTCAGGGCCGTGGCCGTGGTCTCGTGGCCGGCGAAGAGCATGGTCAGCAGCTCATCACGCAGGTGCTTGTCGCTCATGCTCGCGCCGGTCTCCTCGTCGCGGGCCAGCAAGAACATCGAGAACAGATCGCCGCGGTCCTCGCCGCCACGGCGGCGCTCGGCGATCATGGCATAGATCAGGGCATCGAGGGCGGCCAGAGCCCGGCGCCACTCCCGGTCGCGCCGCGTAGGCAGCACCGGGGGCAGCACGTTGCCGGTACGGAAGCGCAGGACGAGCTGTTCGCTGAGCGTGGTGAAGCTGCGGCCGATGGTTTCGGCCTGGGTGTCCACGCGGGCGCCGAAGAGGGCGTCGCCGACGATCCGCAGCGCCAGGCGCGCCATCGCCGCGCCGACATCAACCGGCTGCCCGGCGGTCGCGGCCTCTTCCCACTCGTCCAGCACCCCCTCGCTATGCCGCACCATCATCTCGCCCATCGCGCTGACGCGCTGACGATGAAAGGCTGGCTGCGCCAGGCGGCGCTGGCGCAGCCACGACTCCCCCTGGTTCGTCAGCAGGCCGTCGCCGGCGATCCAGCGGACCATCGTGTACGAGGCGTGATCCTTGGTGTAGTTCTTCACATGCTCCTGGAGCACATGGCGCACTCCATCAGGGTGGACGATCAGGGCGGAGCGCAACGGGCCGAGGCGGTAGCCGGTGACATCGCCGTAGCGGGCGAAGTTCTCGCGCAGGAAGCCGAGGGAATCGCGACGGATCCAGGGGAGTACGCCCAGCAGATGGCGTGGCCGTGGGCCCGGTGGAAGGCGACGCTCGGCGAGGGCAGCGGTAGTCATCGCGGGGCTCCTCGTATAATCAGCGTACTGTTCCAGGGTGGTGGTGAGGCCGAAATGCTCCAAGCGGCTGCGACCGCGCAGGAAAGAACGCGCCCCCACCACCACGGACAGCCACAGTCAGAACCGTATCGAGTGGCCACGACCACGCATCACGAGGAACGACAGACGCTGTCCCCGGAACACGGAGCCGCTACCACCAGGCGCTTGGCGCCCCTGCGAGACGTGATGACTGCGACACCAACACCACCGACGTACCAACTGTTCGTCGGCGTGGACATTGCGGCGGCTTCGTTCGCCGCCAGCTGGAGCCGAGGCAGTGCCTCGCGCGAACGCGCCCACTCCTTTGCGCAATCGCCCGACGGCTTTGCGGCCTTTCACGCCGCCCTCGCCGCTACGGGCGTTGCCCCAGCAGCGACCCTCATCGTGCTGGAAGCGACGGGGAGCTACTGGATCAGCTTGGCTGTGTACCTGCATCAGGCGGGCTATGCCGTGAGCATCGTTAATCCGGCCCACGCACACGCCTTCGCCCGTAGCCTCCCTCGCAGGGCCAAAACTGACTCCCTCGATGCCCAGGTGCTCACCCAGTTCGCCGCCGAGCGCCAGCCGCCCCGCTGGACACCGCCCGAGCAGGTCTATCACGAGCTCCGCCAGCGTCTGTTGGTGCGCGATGGGCTGCTGACAATGCGCCAGCAGGCGCGTAATCAGCGCCACGCCCTGGGCCAGTGGCCAGTCCACATCGCTGGCGCGCTCGACCAGCTCGACGCAGTGATTGGGGACCTTGACACGCGCATCGCGACCCTGGACAGCGAACTGGCCAGCGTGTTGCACGATGGCGCCTGGGCCGAGAGTGCGGCCTTGCTCGGGAGCATCACGGGCATTGGCCTGGTGACCACGGCCTGGCTGCTGGTGGCCACGCTGAACTTTGCGGCTTGCGCCTCGGCCGAGGGTGCGGCGGCCTACGCCGGCCTGGTGCCGCTGGCCCGCGAGTCGGGCACGAGTGTACGCGGGCGGGCACAAATTGGCCACGGTGGGCACGCTCGCTTGCGCACCGCGCTCTACCTGGCAACCTTGACAGCAGCGCGCTTCAATCCGGTGATCCGTGCGCAGTACGAGCGCTTGCGGGCGGCGGGCAAGCCGCCGAAAGTGGCGCGCTGTGCAGCCGCGCGCAAGTTGCTGCACCTGGCCTTTGCGGTGGTCACCAAGAAGCGTGCGTTTGACCCAGCCTACTGCACGACAGATAGGTGCGTTGTCGAGCAGGCAGCATAGCGAGCGGCGGCCTGCCCGACAATCACTACCGGATGCGAGCTGTCCACACCCCAGTGGTACAGCAGTTCTCGCCTGCCCGCTAGTGTCAACCTGGCTGGGCTTGGTGTGGGCAGGTCGTATCCGGTCGCCGAAGGCGCCCCACCGAACTCGCTCAGATTGGCCCTTGACAACCATTACCGTATCTTTCCTGCGAGAACGCTAAAGCGAAGGTCCGCCTACGGCCTGGGCATGTCTATTCATACCACGTCGTAGGGCTGGAGCGCTAGCGTAGCCACGGCCTCCTCGCCGTTGCCGTCCACAGCCGCGCGGCAGCTCAGCCGCGCGAGGATGGCCGGCGCCGGCTTCTGGTTGGTCGGGGGGGCCCCGGCCACACGGGTTCGCCTAGCTGGCGCTGCCTCGGGGGTCGGGCCAGGCGCATTGGCCAAAGCTGCTGGCGGACGAGGGCGAGCTTGCCAATGTGATCGTATACTTAGCGCGTCAACCGGGCACGCAGGAAGCGGTGCGCAAGGAAGCCTACTAGCTGGTCGGGAGGGTCGTGCGCCCTTCCGGGCCCTCGACGAGCTGCTGGCGCAGGGCGGGCGGTAGCGCGGGAGGTTGTCGAGGGTGGCCGTTGCGGCCGATGGTCTCGTCCTCCACCCGCGCCCATGAGGTCTGAAGATGAGCGGATCGAGCGCTCCGACGAACGGCGCGGCGCCCGCCGCGACCCTCGACCGGCTCAAGCTGGTCGCCGACGACACGCGCTGGCGCCTGCTGCTCCTGCTGCGCCAGAGCGACCGCCTGGTGACCGAGCTGGTCGAGCGGTCGGGCCTGGCCCAGAACCTCGTCTCGTACCACCTGAATGTGCTGCGCCAGGCGGGGCTGGTGCAGGCGCACCGGAGCGACGCCGACGCGCGGGGCAGCTACTACGGCGTCAGTCTGGCCGGGCTCATGGCGCTGCACCACCAGCTCGGAGCTGACCTCGCCCTCCCCGGCCCAGCCGTCGCCGCGCCCCTCGCGCCCGCGACGGTGATCGTGCTCTGCAGAGCGAACAGCGCCCGCTCGCAGATCGCGGAGGGCTGGCTGCGGACGCTGAGCGGCGGCCGGCTCATCCTGCGGAGTGGCGGCACGCACCCGGGCCCGCTGCACCCGCTGGCGGTGCAGGTGATGGCCGAGGAAGGGATTGACATCGGCCACCAGCGCTCTAAACATGTTGACGAGCTGGCAGACCTGACGCCGACGGTCGTCATCACCGTGTGCGACATCGCGCGGGAGGAGTGCGCGGTGTGGCTCCGGGCGGCGGCCCAGATCCACTGGAGCATCCCTGACCCGGCCAGCGTGGGGGCGGCGGCGGAGCGCCTGCGGGCGTTCCGCGACGTGCGCGACGAGCTGCGCCTCCGCGCCCAGGGCCTGCTCGCGCTGCTGGCGGCGGGTCAGCTCGCCGGGGCGTAGGGCGGGCAAACTCGCGGCGCTACCGGCATCGTCGGAACCTCCTCGTCTCACTCGCCAAGGTCCTTCAGCGGGATCGGCTTCGTGCGCGGGGCGGCGTTGGCGGGCAGCAGCAGCGAGAGCAGCCCGGCCGCCAGCACGAAGACCGCCGAGGCCCACAGGCACGCGACCAGGCCGCCGCTCGGTCCCCACAGGAGGCCGAGCTGGTAGAGCAGGCCGGAGAGCACCGTGCCGGCGAGGCGACCCAGCGCGTTGGCCATGTAGTAGAAGCCCACGTTCAGCGCCACCTTGTCGCTGTCGGTGTAGGCCAGGATGAGATAGCTGTGGACGGCCGAGTTCAGCGCGAACACGGCGCCGAAGGCGAGCAGGCCGGCGACCACTGCCAGGGCGGGGGCGATGCCGTTCATGAGGGCCAGGGCGATAGCGGCCGGAAAGGCGGCCAGGCCGAAGGCCAGGCCCGTCGCGGTGCGCCCGTCCGGCTCGTGGGCCCCCTCCGCCCGCCGGCGAATGAGCCCTGGCGTTGCTGCCTGCACGACGCCGTAGCCGATCGTCCAGGCGGCCATGAAGCCGCCGGCCTGCCAGAAATCCCAGCCCAGTACGCTCACGAAGAAGACCGGCAGACCGACCACGAACCAGACGTCGCGGGCGCCGAAGAGGAAGATCCGCGCCGCCGCCAGCATGTTCACCGCCCGGTTGTGCGAGAACATCTGGGTGAACTTCGCCTTCCTGTTCGGCGCGCCCAGGTCGCCCCTGATCAGCGCGACGGCCCCAAGCAGCGCGGCGAGCACCAGAGCCCCGAGAAGCATCAGCGCCGGCTGGAAGCCGACCAGGGTGAGCAGCAGGGCGCCGAGGAAGAAGCCCAGGCCCTTGATCGCGTTCTTCGAGCCGGTGAGCAGGCTGACCCAGCGGTAGAGCTGCCCCTGCGTCTCGCCGGCCACCAGCTTCACCGCGCTCTTGGAGGACATCTTGGTGAGGTCCTTGGCGATGCCGGAGA
>DAOLDO010000513.1:0-5132 GCA_035327325.1 Chloroflexaceae bacterium
TCATCTCCGAGGCCCGCGGCCCCACGATCGTCACGCTCAGGATCTTGCCCGTCAGCCGCACCCTGTCCATGATCCTGGAGACGGCCAAGGAGATGAAGGAGACGGGCGACGAGCTGCGCGTGGTCTTCGACGGGGCCGGCACCGAGGGGCTGGCGACGCTGAGCGACCCGCAGCCCCGGGCGCACGGGCTCTATGCAGCGGTGGCCGACCAGGTCAGCGGGGCGTGCAGCTACTGCGCGAACGCCTTCCACATGCGCGACAAGCTCGTGCAGGCCGAAGTGCCGCTGCTCAGCTACCAGGTGCTCATGTTCTAGCCGCTCCCGGCGAGGCCATGCCTCGCCAGTTCGTCCGGGCCACGGGCCGCCGCTTACTCCACCGGTCAGCGGCGGCCTGTCGCCGAAGAACGCGAAGCGGCGCGGGAGACCCCGCGCCGCTTGTATATCCTGGCCTCGCTCAGGGGAGGAGCCGCACGAGCAGTGGCACGACCAGCATGTGGAACAGGACGGCGCCGGCAAGGAAGCCGGCGAGGTAGGCCAACGATGAGATTGCCCCCTGAGCCGCGAGCACATGCTGGCGGAACGGGCAGCCGTTCGCCAGGATTGAGACCGCGCCCACCCCAAGCCCGCCGAGGACGGTCAGGGCGAGCGTCACGACGTCCGGCGTAGCGAACGCTCCAGCCGCTCCTCCGGCCCACGCGACCAGCGGGAAGGCAACCCAGGCTGTCAACGCGAAGGCCAGCAGTGGGATGAGCAGCCGCCAGCTTCGCAGCAGCAGGGCGTCGCGCAGCCCGCCGACGAAGCAGAGCCGCGAGCGCTGGCCGAGGTACCCGAGGACGAGGCCGACGATGAGGCTGGTGATGGCGGCGGTCATTGGCGCGCCCTCCAGCTCAGCCAGCTCGTGGCGATGACCACCCCGGCGGCCAGCCCGCCCACGCCCGCCAGTCCCGCCAGGTCGCCAGCGGCGGCGCGGAGCAGCAGCCGGATCGAGCAGCCGGCCGCCAGCAGCGCGAAGTTCATGACCAGCACGCCGCAGAGGAAGCCCTTGAGCGGGTGCTCCGGCCTGCTCCAGCGGAACTCGCCGTTGATGCGCGCCGCGAGGGCGGCGCCGAGCACGACGCCGACACCCGTCAGCAGCGGGAAGGCGGCCGAGGCGGGCGCGACCGTCAGGTTCGCCCCGGCGACCCGGTTCAGCGTCCAGTTGACGAGGTCCCGGCCGTGGCAGGCCATGCAGACGCCGTACGCCTCCGGGGGGCGTACCGCGAAGAAGCCGCCCGCCAGGACGGCAAGCAGCGCGACGAGGATGGCCGCCTGGGTCGCCGAAGGCGAGCCGAGCTGTACGCGGCGGAGCGGCGCCCGGCGTTGGAGTAGCCCGAGGATGTTCATCGCCTGCTCCTACCTGGCTCCAAACCGGGCGTCCCAGCGGTCGGTCCGCGGGACATAGGCGTGGATCGCCTCGAACTGCACCCGCCGCTCGCCAAGCAGGGCGCGCACCTCGTCGCGGCGGGCGTAGGCGAAGCGCAGCGCGACGCCGCAGTTGGGGCTCAGCTCCTTGGGGCCCGGGATTACCTGCGCCCCAAGCCCGGCCCGCCTGAGCGTCGTCTCGGCCTTGATCGCGTGGTGCGAGGCGAAGAAGCTGATCAGCCCGTCCAGCTCAGCCTGCATAGCTCACCTGCTCGCTTTCCTGGAGCCGCGCCCAGGCGGCGATCTCTTCAAGGGCCCGGAGAGCCAGCGCGACCTCGGCCTCCGTGTTCGCCCACCCGAAGCCGAAGCGAACCGTGCCCGTGGGAAATGTACCGATGGTGCGGTGGGCGCCGGGTGCGCAGTGGAGCCCCGGCCGCGCCAGGATTCCGAACGACTGGTCGAGGATCGTGCTGACCTCCGAGGGCGTCAGCCCCTGGACATTGAACGAGACCACGCCGCAGCACGCTTCGCCCGCGCCGGGGCCGTAGAGCCGTATGCCGGGACTCGCCGCCGCGCCAGCATAGAACTGCTCCCGCAACTCACGTTCGTGTGCCGCTATATGGGCTACGCCGCGCTCCACCAGGAAGCTGACCCCCGCCGCCAACCCCGCGAGCCCCAGCACATTCGGCGTGCCGCTCTCGTAGGCGTCCGGCATGAACTCCGGCTGTCGCTCCAGCGCTGAGTCGCTGCCCGTGCCGCCGCGTAGCAGCGGCGCAAGCTCCAGGCCCTCGCGGACGTAGAGCCCGCCCGTTCCGGTCGGCCCCAGCAGCCCCTTGTGGCCGGGGAAGGCCAGCAGGTCGACGCCCAGGGCGCTCACGTCGATCGGAACCGTCCCGGCGGTCTGCGAGGCGTCCAGGAGGTACGGGACCTCCAGCTCGCGGGCGAGGGCGGCCAGCTGCTCGACCGGCATCAGGGCGCCGGTGACGTTGGAGCCGTGGATCGTCGCGAGCAGCCGCGTGTCGGGCCGGAGGGCGCGGCGTACGTCGTCCGCGTCGAGGCTGCCGTCAGGGGCGCAGGGCAACACGGTCAGCTCCACGCCCTGGGCCTCGAGGTGGCGCAGGGGGCGCATCATCGAGTTGTGCTCGACGCTCGTGGTGACGACGTGGTCGCCCGGCCGCAGGAGTCCGTAGAGCGCCAGGTTCAGGGCCTCGGTCGCATTCCTGGTCAGGGCGATCCGGCCGGGGTCGGCGATGCCCAGCAGCTCGGCCAGCCCTGAGCGCGCCGCTTCGACCAGCCGCGCCGCCGCGACCGACATGCGGTGGGCGCTGCGGCCGGGGTTGCCGCCCGCCGCCCCGAAGTAGTCGTCCAGCGCCTCGCGCACCACGGAGGGCTTCGGCCACGAGGTGGCGGCGTTGTCGAGGTAGATCTCAGGCGTGGACATGGTCGTTCTCCCGCTCAACGGCCCTGGACGAGCAGCCGTGCGTCGTTGAGCACGTCCGGCCGGCGCTGGGGCGTGCGCAGCAGCTCGGCGCACTGGCCGAAGCGGAGGCGGGCGCGCCTCTCCAAGTCGAGCATCACGGCCTGCACCTCGGGGTAGCTCGTCAGCGTGGCGATCAGGCCGAGCAGCACACGCCGCATCGTCTCGGGGTGCTCGGTTGCGAGGGTTCGCACGGCGGGGCTGTAGCTCAGGTTGACCCGCAGCAGCCCGTTGCGGGCGTCGTGCTCGTAGCCAATCAGCCGCACATCGCCGGGCAATCCGACCAGATCAGCGTCGCCGGGGCCGGCCAGGTACGCCTCGAGGGCCTCGCGCGGGGTCGCCGCGGCGCTCGGCACCGCCACAATCAGCTCGCCGGCGACGAAGTGCAGGAGTCGGGAAGGGGCGCCAGTCCCACGATCCATCTCCTCGACGGCGGCTACCTCTGGCCAGGCGGCGAGGGCCTGGGCGCGCGCCTCGCGGGCCAGGGGGGCGTCTGTGCGCGCATCGAGGAGACCCAGCCCCGCCGGCGGCTCGGCGGCCAGGGCCCCCAGCAGGGTCGCCGGGTCGGCCAGGTTACCCTCCACCGCCGTTGTGATCGGCACAAGGTAGTGCCCTGAAGCGTCGGGGTAGTAGAGCGTGACGGTGGGCGCGGCGCCCCAGGGGAGCCAGCGTGCTAGCCCACCCGGGGCCTCCGCGGCGCCCGGGATGATGCGCGCCAGCAGGCCCACGGCGACGGCCGCCGCGGCGACGAGCAGGCCCCAGGGCAGAGCAGGTTTGCGCCGCGTCGTTTCCATAACCCGCCTCAGAAGCTCTCGATAAACAGCGTGATGTAGCCGCTGACGATATGGAAGGTGTCGGTGATCATCAGCACGCCGAAGAAGGCCATCACCAGCGCGCTCAGGGTGCCGCTCAGCCGGCGGTAGCGGTAGAGCGCGTCCATCAGGGGCGTCACCCATGTGGCCAGCCAGGCCGCCAGCACGAACACCAGCCCCACGCCCAGCGAGAAGATCAGCAGCAGCCCCGCGCCCATCAGTGGCGACCCGAGGGCCCCGGCGTAGACCAGCAGCACCGAGAGCACCGTCGCGCTGAAGCACGACAGGCAGCCCACCGCGAAGGTCACGCCCATCACCAGTGAGCCGCGCCAGCCCGTCTCGCCCTGGGCGAAGCGGCCCATCGGCAGCTTGCAGACCAGGGGGGCGCCGGCCTGTAGCGCGACCCGCAGGGCCATCGCCAGGATGACCACGCCGGCGATGATCGAGGTGGGCCGCACCCACGTTTCCAGCGAGCCGAGGCGCTGCAGCGACTCGCCCGCGAAGCCGGCCAGCAGCCCGCCCAGCGAGTAGACCAGCGCGAAGCCGCCGATGAAGAACAGCCCCACCCGCAGCAGCTGGCGCCTGGCCCGGGCGCGCTCGTCGGTGCCGGCCCGCGTCCCCGCCAGCATCGCCGTGTAGTAGGCCGCCAGCTGGAGCAGACAGGGCGTCAGGGCGGTGAGCATGCCGCCCAGGAGCGCCAGGACCAGGGGGCCACTCAGGCTGCTGGCGGCGGGCAGGGCGACCGTGCCGTGCTGATGGCCCGGCGCGTCGTTGATGACCCCGAGCCCATACTCGAGCGGCAGCGCCCACCTGAGGGTGGTCTCGCCGGGCGACTGGCGCGGCATCACCAGGCTGAACTCGGGCGTCGTGGCGCCGACCAGCGGGCGACCCACCCCGTCGTAGGCGGGGAAGAGCAGCTGCGAGACGCGGTGGTGCGGCGCCTGGCTGACCACGCGCACCTCGAGCGCCTCGACGGCGCGACCGTCGGCCACCAGCAGCGGGCGCGGCGGCCCGCCCACCAGCTCCTCCCGATGCACCAGCTCCATCATGAAGAAGGCCAGGGCCGGCTGCTCGGTCTCAGGCAGCGGGCGCTCGCTCCAGGTGAAGTACCAGCCGGGCGCGTAGAGCAGCTCGACCCCCACCCCTCCCGGCCCTGTGCCCTTGCGCAGCAGCATGGCGTCGATCTGATCGGGGGTGAGGGCCGCCGCCGTCTCGGGGTCCAGCTCGCCCGCCGCCGTGGGCGCGATCAGGCAGAGGAAGCGGTCGATCGCGGCCGGCAGGGGCGCCTGAGCCTCGGGCGTGGCGGGGGTCAGGCCCCGGATCAGGGCGCCGAGCAGCACGAGCGGCGCAAGCGAGCCGGCCAGGGGCGGCCCCCAGCGGCGCGCGCCGTGGTCGCCGAGGCCCTCGGGGCCGAGTGGGAGCCGGGGAGCTGGGGAGTGCATG
>DAOLDO010000514.1:0-5128 GCA_035327325.1 Chloroflexaceae bacterium
GGCGCCGAGGCCGCGCAGGTAGTCGGCCTCGGCGGGGCGACCGGTGGCGGCGACCCCCCTGTAGCCGGCCCTGGCGAGCAGGGCCCCCGCCCCGCCGGCCCCCCCGCGGCCATGCGCAAGCACTTCGTCCAGGGCGACCTCACCTGGGTGGACGTGATGTACCCCACCCGCGACGAGGTCTACGCCCTCGGCGAGCACCACGGCTTCCACCCGCTCCACGTCGAGGACGTGCTCTCGCGCATCCAGCGCCCCAAGCTCGACGACAACGAGGAGCCCGACTACGCCTTCCTCGTGCTGCACTTCCCGCTCTTCGACGAGGTCGAGCGCCTCTCGGTGATCAGCGAGGTTGACATCTTCGTCGGCCCCAACTTCGTGGTCACCTTCCACGACGGCCGCCTGCGCCCCATGCGCCGCCTCACCCAGACCGCCGCCGACGAGCGCGGCGCCGAGCTGCTGCTCGGGCGCGGCACCGGCTTCCTGCTCTACCGCATCATCGAGGCCCTGATCAACTACTGCTTCCCCATGCTCTACCGCCTCGACGAGAAGCTCGACGCGGTCGAGGAGGTGATGTTCAAGCAGGACGGCCAGCGCGTGGTCGAGGAGCTTTCCTACATCAGGCGCGACATCATCGCCCTGCGCCGGATCATCAGGCCCAACATCCCCGTCGTGCGCCTGCTCGCCGGCCGCGAGCGCGACTACCTGCGCCTCGACGAGGAGGCCTACTTCGGCGACCTGGTGGACGGCCTCAACCGCCTCTGGGATATGCTCGAGGAGCAGAAGGAGATCATCGAGGGCCTCGACTCGACCCTCTTCAACGTTATGTCTAATCGGCTCAATCAGGAGATGAAGCTGTTCACCCTGATCACGGTCATCCTCGGCCCGATGACCCTGATCTCGGGCATCCTGGGCATGAACGTGCTCATCCCCGGCGCCGAGCAGCCCTGGGCCCTGCCGATCGTGCTCTTCGCCATGGTGCTGATCGGCGCGGTGCTCTTCCTCTACTTCCGCCACCGCAGGCTGATCTAGGCCGCGAGCACCTCCAGCACCCCCATCAGCTTCTCGGTCCAGGCGGCGTCGAGGGCGCGCCGGTCGAGGCGCACGAACTGGGGGCCGACCTTGACCGTGGCGTCGCGCCCGAAGCGCCGGCGCAGCCGCTCGCGGGCCGGGCCGTCGAGGATGGGCAGCCGGATCACGAACTCGCCGGGCGAGGCTACCACCGAGCTGACGCCCGCCTGCAGGGCCAGGGCCTTGATCTGCAGCCAGGTCAGCAGGTGCAGCGCCTCCTCCGGGGGCTGCCCGAAGCGGTCCTGCAGCTCTTTGCGCAGCTCCTTCACCTCCTCGACCGTCTGGGCCTCGACCATGCGCTGGTACATGGCCAGGCGCACCCGCTCGTCGGCGATGTAGCCCGCCGGCAGGTAGGCCGTCAGCGGCAGGTCGAGGGTGACGAGGGGCGAGACCAGGATCTTCTCGCTGATCACCAGCTTGCGCGCGGCCTCCGAGAGCGAGACCATGGCCTCGGCGACGCCGTCCTCCTCGCCCATGGGGGCGCCGGCCCGCTCCTCATCCCGCCGGGCGTCCACGCCGGACTTGAGCTGCCTGACGGCCTGCTCGAGCAGGCGCGAGTAAAGGTCGAAGCCGACGGCGGCGATATGGCCGCTCTGCTCGGCGCCGAGCAGGTTGCCCGCGCCGCGGATCTCCAGGTCGCGCATGGCCACGCGGAAGCCCGCGCCAAGCTCGGTGGCCTCCTGGATGGCCTCGAGGCGGGCCTGGGCCTCCTCGGTCATGGCCTTCTCCTGCTTGTAGAGCAGGTAGGCGTAGGCCCTGTTGGCGCTGCGTCCCACCCGCCCGCGCAGCTGGTAGAGCTGGGCCAGGCCGAAGTTGGTCGCGTCGTCAATGACGATCGTGTTGGCGTTGGGCACGTCGAGGCCGCTCTCGATGATCGTGGTGCAGACCAGCACGTCGAAGCGGCCCTCGAAGAAGTCGAGCATGACCCGCTCGAGCTCGCGCTCCTCGAGCTGGCCGTGGCCCACGCCGATCGTCGCCTCGGGGATGAGCGACTTGAGTCTGTTGGCGACGTGGTAGATGCTGTGGACGCGGTTGTGCACGAAGTAGACCTGGCCCTCGCGCTCGATCTCGCGCAGGATGGCCTCGCGGATCAGGTTCTCGTCGTAGGGCAGCACGTAGGTCTTGATCGGCACGCGGTCCTCGGGCGGCGTGTCAATTACGCTCAGGTCGCGGATCCCTGCCATGGCCATGTGCAGGGTGCGCGGGATGGGCGTGGCGGTCAGGGTCAGCACGTCCACCTCGGCGCGCAGCTGCTTGAGGCGCTCCTTGTGGCGCACGCCAAAGCGCTGCTCCTCGTCCACGATCACCAGCCCCAGGTCCTTGAAGCGCACGTCCTTGGAGAGCAGACGGTGGGTGCCGATCACGATGTCCACCCGGCCCTTGCCCAGGTCGGCGGTGATCGCGTCCTGCTCCTTCGGCGAGCGGAAGCGCGAGAGCATCTCGACGCTCACGGGGAAGGCGGCCATGCGCCTGGTGAAGGTGTCGAAGTGCTGCTGGGCGAGCACGGTGGTGGGCACCAGCACCGCCACCTGGCGGCCGTCCTGCACGGCCTTGAAGGCGGCCCTGAGGGCCACCTCGGTCTTGCCGAAGCCGACATCGCCGCAGATCAGGCGGTCCATGGGCACGGTCTGCTCCATGTCGGCCTTGACGTCGCCGATGGCGCGCAGCTGGTCGTCGGTCTCGATGTAGGGGAAGGCGGCCTCGAGCTCGCGCTGCCACTCGTTGTCGGGAGTGAAGGCGTGGCCCTGCTTGAGCTGGCGCTGGGCGTAGAGGTTCAGCAGGTCCTCCGCCAGGTCCTGCACCGCCGCCCTGGCCTTGCGCTTGGCGCGCTCCCACTCCTGGGTGCCGAGGCGGGTGAGGGTCGGGCTGCCGTCGCCGGTGCCGATATAGCGGGTGACGCGGTCAACCTGGTCCACCGGGACGTAGATCTTGTCGCCCTGGGCGTAGCGCAGCACCAGGTACTCGCGCTCGATCTCGCCGACGGTGCGGTGGATCATGCCCTCGAACAGGGCGATGCCGTGCTCGATGTGGACAACGTAGTCGCCGGGCTTGAGGCCGCGCACGAAGGCGGCCCGCTCGTCGGCGCTGCGGCCCTTCTTGCGGCGCTCGCTGAGGGGGCGGCGCTGCCTGATGCCGAAGATCTCGGCGTCGCTGTAGAGGGTCACGCCAAGCTCCGGCAGGCGCCAGCCCCCGTCGAGGGCGCCGTGGAACACGCTAAACTGCTCCGCCCCAGCCCCCCGCGCGTCAGCGCGGAGCCCCTCCTCGACCAGCTCCTGCAGCCGGGCGGCCTGGCCGGTGACGGCGACCACCCGCTCGCCCCGGCCGAGGCGCTCGACGATGTCGCCGATCAGGCGGCGGAACTGGCCGCCGAACAGCTCGGCGGGGGCGAAGGCGGGCGGCGCGATCTGCCCCTCGCCCTCGTTGTTGCTCAGGTCAACCAGGGTGGAGCGGCCGTCCGCCCTCAGCAGCTCCTCCCAGAGCAGGTAGGGCCTGGGGAAGTCGGGGGGCAGCTCGGCCGACTCGACCAGCCTGGCGCGCTGGGCCTCGGCCTGCTCGTGGAGCTCGGCGGCGTGCTGGGCGAGGAACTGGGCCTCGGAGAGCAGCACGGCGCTGCCGGGGGGCAGGTGGTCGAGCAGGGTGCCCCTGAGCTCGCGGAAGAAGGGCCCGTAGAAGGCGCGGCCCTCGAAGCGCTCGCCGGCCTCGAGGCGGCCAATCGCCTCGTCCCACTCGGCGCGGGCCTCGCGGCGCAGGCCGTCGAGCTGGAGGGCCTTGATGCGAGCCAGGGCCAGCTCGCGGTTCCAGAGGGGGATCTCGTGGGGCGGGCCGATCGCGGCGGCCTCGACCCGGCCCTCGCTGCGCTGGGTGGCCGGGTCGAACTGGCGCATGCTGTCCACCTCGTCGCCGAACAGCTCGACGCGCAGAGGCAGCTCGGCGGCGGTGGGCCACACGTCCACCAGGTCGCCGCGGCGAGCCAGCTCGCCCGGCTCCTCGACCGTGGGGGCGGCCCTGTAGCCAAGCTCGACCAGGCGGCGCACCAGGTCGTCCTGCCTGACCTGCTGGCCGCGGCGCAGGGCCACGCTGGCCCGCTCGAGCTCGGCGGGGGCCAGGGTGGGCTGGAGCAGGGCCTTGACGGCGGCGACGACGATCAAGGGTGAGGGATGAGGGATGAGGGATGAGGGCCGCGCCGGCTCCGCTGCCTGGCGGTCGTCTGCCGGCGGTCCTTGGTCGCCTGAGCGCTCTGCGAGCGCGGCGAGCACCCGGAGCCTGCGACTGAGCACCTGGGGGCCGGGCGACATATGCTCGTAGGGCATGGCGTCGCTGGCGGGGAAGACCAGCACGGCCTCGGGGGGGAGCCACTGGCGCAGGTCGTCGGCGGCGCGCAGGGCCGCGTCGCCGCTGCCGACGACGAAGAGGATGGGCGCCCCATGGCGCCGCGCCAGGGCGGCGGCCAGCGGGGCGCGGCCCGCGGCGAGCAGCGGCGCGACGCGCAGCCGGGCAGGGCGGCGCGCCAGGGCCGCCGCCAGCTCGGCCAGGGCGGGGCGCTCGGCCAGGGCGATCGTGAGCTCGGCGAGTGTCTGCATGGCAGCCTAAAGCGGGGCGGATCGCCGGCGACCCGCCCTGGGCGCGTCGCGCCCAAGATTACATTTTAATGTTATAGCATAGTTGGCGGGCCCTCGCGCAGGGACGGGGGCGGGGCGGCCCGTTTATCACTGTGCCCACGTTGCGCGACCGTGCCCGGCCTGACGTACCATAGTTCCAGCGGCTCATCACCACGCCAACCCACCCCAGCCCCAGCACGAGGAACCTATGCCCAGGAACCACCGCCCGCTCCGCGCCCTGCTCCCGCTGGCCGCCGCCGCCCTGCTGGCCGCGACCGCCCCGCTGGCCGCCGCCCCGCAGGGGCGCGCCGACGCAGGCCAGGCCGCCGCGGCGCCGACGGACCGGCTGATCGTCACGCTGCGGCCCACCGCCGGGACTGCCGCGCAGCGCGCCGACCGGCCCGCCGAGGTCGAGGCGCGGCTCAGCGCCGAGGCCGGCGCCGACCTGGACTACGTGCGGCCCC
>DAOLDO010000515.1:0-5127 GCA_035327325.1 Chloroflexaceae bacterium
GGAGCCGGAGCCGACGGTCGAGCCGACGGCGACCAACACGGCCACGCCGGAGCCGACGGCGACCAACACGGCCACGCCCGAGCCGACGGCGACCAACACGGCCACGCCGACCAACACAGCCACGCCGGAGCCGACGTCCACGCCCGTGCCGCCGACGGCGACGCCCGCCCCGGCCATCTGCACGGCGACGACGACGACCGTTGGCGCCAACGCCGACGCCTGGCTGGAGCAGAACAGCCCGACCAGCAACAAGGGCAACGACTCGGTGCTCAAGGTCAAGTCGCAGAGCGGCAACAACAACTTCCGCACCGTGATCCGCTTCGCGATGCCGACCAGCATCCCCGACGGCTGCGCCATCGCCTCGGCCACCCTGCGCCTCTACTCGCCGTCGGGCGTGGCCGGGCGCACCATCGAAGCCTACCGCCTCGACGGGACCTGGACGGAGAACCAGGTCAACTGGCGCAACCAGCCGCCCACGATCGGCACGGCGGCGACCACCACCACCACGTCCAACGCGAGCTGGCGCGAGTGGAACGTCACGGCCCAGGTGCAGGCGGCCTACGGGGCCGGCGCCCACCACGGCTTCCTGATCCGCGACGCGGTGGAGAACAACAGCGGGGCCGAGCAGCAGTTCACCCCGCGCACCGGCAACAACAACCGCCGCCCGCAGCTGGTGATCACCTACACCCAGGCGAGCGGGGAGCCCCAGGCCACCCTGGCGAGCGTCCAGCTCGCCCCCCAGCCGCGCTCGTGGACGGTCGGCGAGTGGCGCCGCGAGGAGGTCGCCGCCGAGCGGGCGTACCGGGTCATGCTGCCCCACATCTTCCGGTAGGCCCGCCGCGCCAATAGGACAACGAGCGCCCGGCGCAAGCCGGGCGCTCGTTGTGTTCTGTCTGCCTGCTGTTCCCGGGGAGGAGGGTGGCCGGACACGGGGGGGGAGACCATGTCCGGCCGGGGACGAGAGCCGCCCCCACGGGGGGGAGACGTGGCGGCGCCTCTCCTGGCAAACGCGCGAGGCGTGGCCTCAGCGCAGGTAGTGAGTTTGGCCGTGCCTCGGAAGTGGGAGCTCCCTACTAATGTAGAGAGACGGCGGGCTGCGAAAATACACTCATTAAACCGGATTTTGAGCAGTTTTCGCACGTCCACCGCGGCACGATCTGAACAGAGCGGGCGGCGCCATCAGTCGTCGTCATCGTCGTCATCGTCGTCATCGTCGTTGAAGCTGGCCGGGGGCCTGGCCGGCGGGCGCGGCGCGGGCGGGCGCACGTTCACGACCGGTGGCGGCACCGGGGCCACCACCAAGGCGGGCGGGACGACGATGTTGACGACCGTGATGCTCACGACGGTGAGCACGTTGTTGACCGGGGCCACGATGACCCGCACGGGCCGCCCTGGCGCGGGCCGCACGCGCCACAGACCCGCCCCTGGCCCGAGGCGCAGGCGCTGCCCGCCGATCACCACGATGTCGTCGCCGAGCAGCTCGACGGTGCCGCCCAGGGCCCGCGCCGCGGGCAGCGGCTCCACCAGCCGCAGCACGAGGGCGCCGTCGTCGTCGTCCACCACCACCCGCGCGATCGTCCCGGGGGCCAGCCCCTGGGGCAGCACGAGCCCGGCGGGGACGCGCACCCTGCGGTCGTCAATCACCAGGGTCGCGCCGTCAATGGCGATCACCTGCCCGACCAGGGGCGCCTCGCGCACCGGTCCGATGCTCACCGCGACCAGCGTCTGGTCGTCGTCGTCGTCCACGCGGGCCAGGACGCGCACGAGGGAGCCGGCCCCCAGCCCTGGCGCGACCGCGGCAGAGGTCGGCACGCGCACGCCCAGGCCGTCCACAACCCAGACCGCGCCCTCGACCCGCTCGACCGCGCCGATCAGCGTGAGCGTGCCCGTCGGCGCCGGGGTGGCCGCCGGGGCGGGGGTGCCGCCCGGCGCGGTGCCGGCGGTGGGCGCGGCGGCGCCGGCTGGCGCCGTGGTGGCGTTCGGCGCGGCGGTGGCGGCCGGCGCCGTGGTGGCGTTCGGCGCGGCGGTGGCGACCGACGCCTGGGCCGCCCCGGTCGGGTCGAGCAGGCGCGGCGACCGGTCCGTCGGGGCCACCTGGCTGGTTGCGGCGCACCCCGCCATCAGGGCGGCGATGAGCCCGATGGCCGCGAGGCACCCGGCGGCGCGGGCCAGGCCCCGCATCGGGCCGTCTGATGGTCGCTTCATAGGTCCTCCTTTAGGGGCGACGCCCTCATAGCGCAGATCCCGCTGACCATTTCGGGCATGCTCGGCGAGCCAGTGGCGTCCGGAAGCGATATGCCCGCTACCCGAGACCCTGCGCTGAGAGCGCACGAGTGCAGAACCAGCCGACCTTTTCGGGCGTCACCTGCCTGGTGATCGCATCAAGCAGCGCTGCAGGCAGTTCGCAAGCCAACATCGGCAATCTGCACTAGGGGTGCTCGAGCAGCCTGAAGTTGTCGGCGATCATGGTGGCGGGCCCGGGCAGGGACTCGGGGCCGGCGATCGCGATCACGCCCGCGTGGCCGCCGGGGAACGGCCCCGGGTCGGCCCGGGCCACCAGGGTGTCGTTCAGCCAGAGCTGCGTGCCCTCCGGCAGGCGCACGACCCGCAGGCGGTTGGTGCCGCCGCCGGCGACGAAGGCGGGGCTGGCGCCGCGCAGGTAGCGCCCCGGCACGGGGGCGCCGCCCTGGAAGCTGGCGTGCTGCCAGGTGCCGTCGGCGCCCACGACGAAGTAGCTCAGCCCGCTGCCGTCGGCCTGCTGATCGTAGGCGATACCCACCGCCGCCGTGCCCGTGGGCGGCAGGGCTACGTCCACCTCGACGATGTGGCGCGGCCCCAGCGCGCGGTCGCCCCAGGCGTCCGCGGTGACGGCGCCCGGCTGCTTGAGGAGCATGCGGTAGTACGAGTAGATCAGCTCGCGCCGCGCCCCCGCGTCATCTGTCGGCCGCCAGCGCCGCTTGGTCGCCTCGTTGTCGAAGGTGTCGAAGAACAGCTCCTGGTGCCGGGCCCGCTCGGCGGCCAGGGCCGCGCGGGCCGCCTCCTGCTCGGCGGGGCCGGCCTCGGTCACCGCGGCCACAGGCGCGGGGAGCGGGGTGGCCGTGGGGGCGGGCGGCGCCGTAGGCGCGGCGCCCTGTGTTGCGGCGGGCGCGCGGGTCGCTGCGGTCGTCGCCGTGCTCCCCGGCTGCGCGGCGGCCGCCCGCGGCTCGTCGTCGCCGTCGTCCGCGGCCGAGCGGCCCAGGAAGGCGGCCCGCGCCCGCTCGACGCCGTCGCCGGCGCGCCGCAGCACCTCGAGCTCCGCGGGCAGGCTGACCGCCGGGTCGCCCAGGGCGCCGCACAGGTCGGCGAGCGAGCGCACCGACCGGCCCGCCGCGCCCACCAGCAGGTCGCCTGGGCGCACGCCGGAGGTCGCCGCCCTGAGCCCGACCTCGCGCACGAACAGCCCGCCCGCCGCCGCGTCGGGCCCGAAGTGCCGCACGTACAGGCCCCCCACCGCGTCGGGCCCGCCGCCCACCTCGACCAGGTCGAGCCCGAGGCTGAGCAGCGAGCCGCCCTCGCGCAGCTGCGCGGCCACCTCGCGGGCGTAGTCCATCCCGATCACGTAGTCGCCCCGCCCGGCAGGCCCGGCGAAGCGGCCCTCGGTCACGATGCCCACCACCTCGCCCGTCGTGCTCAACAGGGGGCCGCCCGACCCGCCGGGCAGCAGTGACGCGCTCGTGGTCAGCAGGCTCGCCGCGGGCAGGCCGGCGGGCGTCGTGACCAGCCTGCTCACCAGCCCCTCGCTGACCGTCGGGCCGGCCGGGCCGGCGCCCGGCGCGAAGCCGACGGCGACCACCGGCGCGCCGACGCGCAGGCCGGCGCTCCGCCCGAGGCGGATCGGGCGCGGCCCCGGGCCACCCACCTCGAGCAGGGCCAGGTCGTCGCACATGCTCACCCCGACCACGCCGGCCAGGAGCGGCGGTCCGTCGGCCCCGGCCAGGCGCACCACCACCTGCGCGGCGCCGTCCACCAGGTGGCCGCTGGTGAGGATCAGCCCCGGCTCGACGACGACCCCCGACCCGTAGCTCGCCCCCGTCTCTGGTGTCGAGACGAGCTCGGGCGCCCCGGTGAACGGGTTCGCGGCGAGAGCCACAGTGGCGCCCCGGGTGGCCTCGACCGCGACCGACCCCCTCACGGCCCGCTCGACCAGCTCGGGCGGCGCCAGCTCGCGCCGGCCGCAACCCGCGAGCAGGGCCAGGGCCAGGCCGAGCATGAGCGCCCGACCGGCAAATGCTGCGATCATCTGGACTCCCATAACTGTCCTTGTGCGCTGTCGGTCACGCTCGCACAGAGACGCCCGCGGCGCCGAAAATACAGCGTCGCGGGCGCGCACCCTTCCAGGATTAGCCAAGGGGACAGGTTGGTCTGGCGCCCGATGTGCTACGCTTACTGAAGGATGAGGGATGAAGGATGAAGGCCGCGGCAGCGCGGGCTGCTCGCCTGCGCCATGCCTGGTGCGCCAACCATCCTGCCTGATCCTGCAGGGGAGCACAGCGCGGGCGCGCAGGTTATGGACAAGGAGGAGCTAATGAGCCACCTGGTCGTCGTCACGTTCGACAACGAGGGCGACGCGGCGCGGGCCCTCGAGGCCCTGCGCTCGGCCGCGAATGGCGGCCGGCTGCGCCTCGACGACACGGCAGTTATCGCCAAGGACGCCGACGGCAGCGTCAAGGTCAAGAACGAGCTCGACCGCGGCGTCAAGCTCGGGGCCCTCGGCGGCGGGGCCCTCGGGCTGCTGCTCGGCTTTATGTTCCCCCTCGCCGGGCTGGCCATCGGCGCGGCCGGCGGCGCCCTGGTGGGCAAGCTGGCCGACATGGGCATTGACGGCAAGTTCGTGGACGAGGTGAAGGACTCGCTCCAGCCTGGCAGCTCGGCCCTCTTCGTGCTCATCGGCGACGGCGAGGCCGACGTCGCCGTCGCCGCCCTCGAGCCCTTCACCGGCACCCTGCGCCACACCTCGCTGCCCCCCGGCATCGAGGAGTCACTGCGCAGCGCCCTCAGGTGAGGGTGCGGGGGAACCAGGTTCCCCCGCGCCCCCGCTGAGCGAGGAGGGTGCGGGGCCGGGTGCGCCCGCGCCGGTGGTGCAGGGTG